>JAYVJD010000063.1:0-2037 GCA_043769625.1 Pseudomonadota bacterium
TTCTTGCCGTTGGATCAAGCCAAAATTTCCGTGCTGGATCGCGGATTTATTTTCGGCGATGCGATTTATGAGGTGATTCCGGTATATCGGCGTAAAGCGCTGCGATTGGCCGCACACATCGCTCGGCTGCAACGCAGCCTGGCAGAAATTCGTATTGCTTCGCCCTATTCCGATGGTGAATGGGCAGGACTCATCATCGATCTCATTACGCAAAATGAAAGCGAAGACCAAGCCGTTTATCTACAGGTGAGTCGCGGTGTGGCAAAACGTGAATTCGGTTTACCGCAGGGAATGGAACCGACGGTATTCATGCTAAGTAGCCCATTTGTTCCGCCGCCACAACAACAAATCGAAAACGGTATCGCCGCCGTAAGCCTGCCGGATTTTCGCTGGCTGCGTTGCGATATCAAATCGACATCACTGCTCGGCGCCAACATGCTACGGCAATTTGCGAACGACGCCGGCGGCGTGGAATGTGTGTTGTTTCGCGATGGCTATTTGACCGAAGGTTCGTCGAGCAATATTTTTGTCGTGAAAAATGGGACGTTGCTCGCGCCGCCAAAATCGCGCTTGATATTACCCGGCATCACCTACGATTTGCTGTTGGAACTCGCGGCCGCGAACGGTGTTCCAACTCAAGCGCGCGATGTTCCGGAATCAGAGGTGAAAGCGGCAGATGAATTGATGCTCTCTGCGAGCCTGCGCGAGTTGTTGGCGATAACGCAATTGGACGGCAAGCCTGTCGGCAGCGGCAAGCCGGGCGCGGTGTTCCGCCGTTTGTACGAATTATTCCAGGCATACAAATCTAACTTATGATGGAACCGGAAAGTCGAGAAACGCTACTTGAATTTCCCTGTGAGTTTCCGATCAAAATCATGGGGCTCACACGCGATGACTTTGCCCAAACGATTTTAGAGATCGTCCGCCGCCATGCGCCGGATTTTGACGGCGCGGCCATGGAAATGCGCTCCAGCAGCAACGCGAAATATTTAAGCCTCACTTGCGCCATCAATGCCACCTCCAAATCTCAGCTCGATGAACTGTATCGCGAATTGTCGAAACATGAGATGGTGAAGATCGTTCTGTAATGTTGTTGACCGACCTCGTGCCGCCGCTGACGATCAAACATCTCGGTGTCGTCGAGTACGACGCTACCTGGCGTGCCATGCAAGCGTTCACGGCCCAGCGCAACAGCGATACGAACGACGAAATTTGGCTGTTGCAACATCCGCCGGTATACACCCAGGGTCTCGCCGGCAAGCCGGAACATTTGTTGACCACGTCGTCGATCCCGGTAATCAAAACCGATCGCGGTGGCCAGATCACTTATCACGGGCCCGGTCAAATCGTCACATACGTGCTGGTCGATCTGAAACGCAAAGGCATCGGCGTAAAGGAACTAGTCGGACGCATCGAGCAAAGCATCATCGACGTACTGAGTGCCTACGGCATCGATGCTGAACGCAAAGTTGGCGCGCCGGGCGTATACGTAAAGGGCGCCAAGATCGCCGCCCTGGGACTGCGGGTAAAAAATGGCTGTAGCTATCACGGCCTTGCGCTTAACGTCGCGATGGATCTCACACCGTATGGTGCGATCAACCCCTGCGGCTATGCGGGCATGGAAGTCACAGACCTCGCCACGCTCGGGGTTCGTGTTAGCATAAATGATGTCATGACTACATTGTCACAGCATCTAATCACTCAACTTTCGCTTTAGGAACTCATCGTGCCCGTCATCGGCGAGAAGCAAACCGGCGCTGCGAAAACCGCGCGCATCCCGATCAAAATCATTCCCAGCGCGCCGCAAAAAAAGCCCAATTGGATTCGCGTGAGAGCCGCGAGCAGCCCGCGCTTCCAAGAGATCAAACGCATTCTGCGCGAGAATAATCTGCATAGCGTCTGCGAAGAAGCCTCGTGTCCCAACATCGGCGAATGTTTTAGCAAAGGCACCGCGACCTTCATGATCATGGGCGATTTGTGTACGCGCCGTTGCCCGTTTTGCGATGTTGCGCACGGTCGCCCAAAACCATTAGATAA
>JAYVJD010000064.1:0-2033 GCA_043769625.1 Pseudomonadota bacterium
CTCACAGCATACAGCTTGGAAGGCGCGTACAGGAACAACACATTGGCCTGGTCGTGCACATAGCGATCCATCTGTTTGGTAAAGCCCTCTTGCTTGGTCGGATTGTTGACAATCTTTTGACCCAGCGCTTCGAACTGCGGATCTTCCGGCATACTACGGAAGCCGCCATCTTTACCGAAGAACTCGCGGAACACCACACCATAAGCGTAATCGGGCGACCAGTCAAAATGCTCGACCAGTTTGATGTCCCAATTATCGCCTTTGCCGGAAGTGTCCACGGTCGCTTTCACGCCCGCTGCGGCCAGGCTCTTGACGATCGCGTCGGCAACGGCTTTGTGGCCATCATCCGAGGCAATCACTACATCATTTACACCAGCCTTAGCCAACACGGGTTTGGCTTTAGCGGGCGCATAGGCGTAGGGCTTCAAGCTGCCGTCATAGCCGTAGGAACCCTTGGTAATCATGGATGGCAATTGTGTGCCGTAGCCCATTGCGCCTTCCTTGATGACCAATTGTTTATCGACCGCCTGGTTGATTGCTTTGCGCAGATTAATGTCGGTCCATTTCAAACCGGCCTTGTTTTGGTTGAACACGCCAACCAAAACCGTCTTTGCTTTGCTTTCGACCAAACGCGCGTTTTTACTACCTTTTAATGCCACTGCCTCGGCCGGTGTCAGCTCGGTGACGACATCCACTTTGCCGCCTTTGGCCACTTCTTCAAGCGCCTCGGCTTTGGAAATAATATTGTCGAACTTAATCGTTACTTTCGGTGTGCGTGCCTTGTTCCAATAGTTAGGATTCGGCTCCATGATCACCGTCGGTGAACGTTTATCAAGCTCTGACGTGCCTTCTTTGAGTACAAACGGACCAGTCCCCCACGGACCAGCAGCGCCTATGACTCACCAATGCCCTTCGGCATTTTTGTTTTTCTGGTCGATGAACGCGAGTTCATTCCAGAACTTGGTGCTACCCACATGCATGCCGCGTAACTTCATGATTGCCGAGCCGTCGGGCTGCGGGAATTTGAAGTTGACGGTATGATCGTCCACCACTTCCATTGAGCTGTCTTTCGCAAAATTCAGGAAAGCGCCGGGCGGATGCGGATTCGTCCACTTTTGCACTTCGTCGTAACTACGACGAAACACTTGAGCAGTGAGTTTTTCACCGTCATGGAACACTACGTTTTTGCGTAACTTCAGTTGCAACGTTTTGTCGTCCAGCCAAGTCTGCTTTTCAGCGAGACTGGGCGTGCTGCGGCCATCGGAATTGACACGGACTGTTTCTTCCATGGTATTCCAGGTGACCCATAGCCAATTCACCGGCGATGGATCGACCACAGTGACGACGTCGTTGGCAGCCGCAGATGCCGCAGCCATGCCCAAGCTTACAGCGAGGGCGGATGCGAGCACACTGAACTGTCTTACAGGTCTACGAATAGACATGCCGACTTCTCCCTTTAACAATGCCACATTTTTTGATGAACAAACGGGTGATGGTTTGCTCGGATTTATTTTCCGGCGTCACGCCGGAAAACGCCAGACTACTTCACCATTTAGTTCTACGCGTCTACCTACTAAAAACGCTTCGAGTTTACATCAATCGCCCCGCGCGATCTAGCCCGCACACAGGCGATCCGCTACCGGTCTTGCGGCTCTTTCTTTTCACCAAGACTTTCGTCATCGCGCCATGAGCCACGGCCATCGCCGGCTAATTTAGCGACGTTTCACTTTGGTTTCGATGACTTGGGCTGTGCGACATCGATCCATATAAATCCATTACGATTGGGCATGGTGATTTTGGGCAGGCTGCCTGCGTTCATTTCATCTTCTGCGCCGATGATGCCGTTGCGAAACAGCAGATATGCCGTTAACGCATAGACTTGATTGGCGGACAGCGAGCCCGGCGCATTCATCGGCATGGCGCGGCGTGTGAAGTCGAAAATCGTCGTGGCGAACGGCCAATATTGACCGATATTTTTATCCGGTGATTCGCTGTTGAGCGGATAATTGCCACCGGCCAATTCGCCGCCGGTG
>JAYVJD010000065.1:0-14030 GCA_043769625.1 Pseudomonadota bacterium
CTAATGGGCCAAATTGCAAAGGCCTTTGCCCAAAATGAAACGCTGCGAGATCCACAATTCGGACATACCTCGGTCAATGCCATGGTTCCCCTCTCACAAGATCATCGTATATTTGGCCTGGAACCGAGACAAATTGCAGTTGGCCCTAGCTCGAGTAGGTCGGAAGCCGTTAGGCGTTCCGACCTATGTTTATTGAAAGTATAAAGCGCAAATAAATGTTTCGCTATTTCATTCGGCGGAACCCCTATCGGCTTGCGCCCTACAGATGCGCTTGTGCTCGGTAGCAGCGCTAGCCATCGTCACTTGCCAACCACTGCGTTGCAGATAGAGACTCTACAGTTGCATTCATTCTGGATTGCATTGTTTCCGCCGCGCCAGTTTCTTGGCATTTTAGGCTTTCGTGCAAGAATTTGGCAACTACAGCTCGCGTAGGTCGGAAGCCGCCAGGCGTTCCGACGTATGTTTAATGAAACGCAAATAAGCACTTCGTATTCTCATTCGGCGGAACGCCTAGCGGCTTCCGCCCTACCGATGCGCTTGTTTTTTGAGATAGCTATGGCTTCTTTCAGGCTTTGCAGTAAGGCTTTCCCCATTTTCGCGGCTACTTAAGACGGTTCGCTGGGCTTCTCTGCTCAGCCTAAGGTTTTTGCTCTCGCCAGCATCGGTGTGACTATCGGCACGGTGAGCATGGTGCTCGCCACCGCCATCAGTAACAGCGCGGTAAAGGTGTCGCTGCTGATGATGTGTTTGTCGAGCAGGATGTTGGCGAAGATGATCATGATCAGGGCTTTGGTTTGCAGTAGCCAGCCGATGATCGAGGCTTCGGTTGGATGCCAGCCTAATATTTTTCCCGCCGCGCGCATGCCGAGTAATTTGCCGGCGACTGCTGCAATTAACAATGCGCCTGCGGCCAAAAACACTTGCGCACCGCCGACGGACCAATTGGTTTTGAGGCCGGTGCTTAAGAAGAATACCGGCATCAATACCAGCAATATATGTTGGCGCAACAAGTCAACTTGCTCTTGCTCGAACCACTCCGCCTCGACCAGCACGCCCGCCAAAAATGCGCCGACCATGAAATGAAAACCGGCCCAGTCGGCGGCGAATGCGCAGGCTGCCAGCCAGATCAGACTCACGTACCAGCGGTCGCTCATCGACAAGGCGCGCATCAGGCGGCGGTAGAGATAACCGAACAGGGCGAAGGCGATAATGAAGCCGAGTTGTTTGCCGATGCGCTGCCAATCCATAAGGATCAACGCCAATACGCCCCAGATGAAAATATCGTCGAGGCTGGCATAACGCAAGATGCGCTGACCCAAGGGCTGGCGCAAAATATTTAATTTTTCCATGAGCAATATGAGTATCGGCAAGGCAGTGACCGCGCACGACATACCGATACCGAGCACAAATTGCCACGGCCGCGCTTGCTCGCCCATCCAGCCGGGTTGCGTCAACAGAAACAAAGCAACGAGACAACCGAATAGCAAGGGCGTGACGAGTGCGAAGCCGGCCGCGATGCCACTTTCTTTACGTTTGCGCCAAGTCTGGTGTAAATCCAACTCGATGCCGGCGATCCACACAAACAACATCACACCCCACCAGGCGATGCCGTTGAGCGCCTGCACCACTTGCGCGTTGAATACTTGCGTGTAAATTTCCGGATAGGCATTTCCGAGCAAGCCCGGACCGAGCACAATGCCGGTGATGATCTGCACCACCACCAGCGGCGCATAATAGTCGGTGCGCCCCACGCGCCAGATCAGATACGGCACGGTGAAAATCGCCATCAGGGCAATCAAAAATATTTCAGTGGTATTCATATTGGAAAAGGCTAGGGGATTTTTAAAGAGTTTCTCATTTTTGTCATTATATAACTATTTGATTTAATTGAATATATTTATATGAAAAAACAGTCCCAACCTATTGAAATACCTCTCCCCGCCCCCATATCTTGTAACAGTTCATCAGGAGTCACCCCCATGCAGGAAGAAAACAAACCCACCGCCGAATTAGAGCAGCACGATGCTGCCGCCTCTACACCAGAAACAAATAACCCCGCAGCCGAAGTGATGCCGAGCCTTGAAGAAATGGTTCGTCAGGCCGAGCTCAAGGCCGAGGAGCACCACGACGCATGGCTGCGCGCGAAGGCCGAAGGTGACAATATCCGTAAGCGTGCGATTGCCGATGTGGCGCAGGCGCGCAAATTTGCCGTAGAAGGTTTTTCCAGCGAAATGCTGGCAGTGAAAGATAGTTTGGAAGCCGCGCTCGCCATTGATAACGCCACCTTGGAAAGTTACAAAAGCGGCATGGAACTAACCATGCGCCAGCTCAAGCAGGTGTTCGAAAAATTCCATATTACTGAACTCAACCCAGCCAACGAAAAATTTGACCCGCACAAGCATCAGGCGATTTCCATGTTGGAATCGGAGCTTGCCCCCGGCACGGTGGTGAGCGTGCTGCAAAAGGGTTATTTGTTAAACGACCGCGTGCTGCGCCCGGCTTTGGTGACGGTGGCTAAAGCGGCTGAACCTAAAACCTCTTGAGGCACAGAGACGCTTAGAAAAGCTAACAAAATATTTCCTGGCGGTATTGAAAACATAGGCAATACCCCCACTTAAATAGCAAGTTAATCATTAACCCGCTGCGGCGGTAAATTTACAGAGGAAACTATCATGGGTAAAGTCATAGGAATCGATTTAGGCACTACCAACTCGTGCGTGGCGGTAATGGAAAACGGCAAGCCAAAAGTCATCGAAAATTCTGAGGGCGCGCGCACTACGCCCTCCATCGTCGCGTATCAGGAAGACGGCGAAGTGTTGTGCGGCGCGTCGGCCAAGCGCCAGGCGGTCACCAATCCGAAGAACACGCTGTTCGCGGTGAAGCGTTTGATCGGCCGCAAGTTTGACGAAGAAATGGTGCAGAAGGACATCAAGATGGTGCCCTACACCATCATGAAAGCGCCGAATGGCGACGCTTGGGTGACCGTGCGCGACAAAAAAATGGCGCCACCGGAAATCTCCGCCGCCGTGTTGCAAAAAATGAAAAAAACCGCTGAAGATTATCTCGGCGAAGAAGTGACTGAAGCCGTCATCACCGTGCCTGCGTATTTCAACGACTCGCAACGCCAGGCGACTAAAGATGCAGGACGCATCGCCGGTCTCGACGTAAAGCGCATTATCAACGAGCCGACTGCGGCGGCGTTGGCCTTCGGCATGGACAAAAAAGAAGGCGACCGCAAAATTGCCGTGTATGACTTGGGCGGCGGCACGTTTGATATTTCGATTATCGAAATCGCCGAAATCGAAGGCGAACACCAATTTGAAGTGCTCTCGACCAACGGCGATACTTTCCTTGGCGGCGAAGACTTCGATATGCGCATCATGGATTACCTCGCCGATGAATTCAAAAAGGAACAAGGCATCGACTTGCGCAAAGATTTACTCGCGTTGCAACGCCTGAAAGAAGCGGCGGAAAAAGCCAAAATTGAATTGTCCTCGTCGCAACAAACCGAAGTGAACTTGCCTTACATCACCGCGGACGCCAGCGGCCCGAAACACTTGGCGGTGAAACTCACGCGCGCCAAATTGGAAAGCTTGGTCGATGAATTGATCGAGCGCACCATGGAACCTTGCCGTATCGCGATGAAAGACGCCGGCGTCAAAGGCTCGGACATCACCGACGTGATTTTGGTCGGCGGTCAAACGCGTATGCCGAAAGTGCAAGCCAAAGTGCAGGAATTTTTCGGCAAAGAGCCGCGCAAAGACGTGAACCCGGACGAAGCAGTCGCCGTCGGTGCAGCGATTCAGGGCGGCGTGTTGCAAGGCGAAGTGAAAGACGTGTTGTTGCTCGACGTGACACCGTTGTCACTCGGTATCGAAACCATGGGCGGCGTGATGACCAAGCTGATCCAGAAAAACACCACCATCCCGACCAAGGCATCACAAGTGTTTTCGACGGCAGACGATAATCAGAATGCCGTTACCATTCATGTGCTGCAGGGCGAGCGTAATATCTCCAGCGGCAACAAGAGCCTCGGCCAATTTAACTTGAGCGATATTCCGCCTGCACCGCGCGGCATGCCGCAAATTGAAGTGACCTTCGACATCGACGCCAACGGTATTTTGCATGTGAACGCGAAAGACAAAGCCACTGGCAAAGAAAACAAAATCACCATTAAGGCCAGCTCGGGCTTGAGCGAAGATGAAATCAAACGCATGGTGCGCGACGCCGAAGAACACGCGGACGAAGACAAGAAAGCCTTGGAACTCGTCAGCGCCCGCAACAGCGGCGAACAACTGGTGCATTCAGTGAAGAAAATGTTGAAAGACCACAGCGACAAACTCTCCGCTGAAGAAATCGCCAAAATTGAAGGCGCGATGAAAGAAGCGGAAGAAGTGTTGAAGTCCGACGACAAAGACGCGATTGAAGCCAAAGTTACCGCATTGTCCGAAGCCTCGCACGTGTTGGCAGAAAAAATGTACGCAGCCGAACAAGCGAAAACGCAAACAGCTGATGCGGGCGGCGCAGAAAAAGACGCAGGCGGCGCGAAAAAAGATGACAACGTGGTTGATGCAGAATTCGAAGAAGTGAAAGAGCCGAAGGAAAAGAAGGCTTAAATAATTTAATTAAATCAAACACTTACAAGCGCACAGGCAACTCTGCGCTTGTTTGTTTTTATAACAGTTTAATTTCGGTGAAGTATGGGCACTAATCGATTAGAGGCTTTCAGTGACGGCGTGATTGCCATCATTATCACCATCATGGTGTTGGAAATGAAAGTGCCGCACGATACTTCAGTCGATGCGCTGCTCAAGTTATGGCCGGTGTTCGTCAGCTATGCGCTGAGTTTTTTGATCGTGGCGATCTATTGGGTCAACCATCATCACCTTTTGCATTTGCTCAAGCGCGTGAATGCAAAAGTATTGTGGCTAAATAATTTGCTGCTGTTTTGTATGTCGCTGATGCCCTTCGTCACCGGCTATATGGGCGAAAATCATTTCATACCTTTATCGGTTTCGATGTACGCTGTGGTGGCATTTGCATGTGCGTTGGCGTTTCATTTTTTACGCCGCGCCGTCGAGGAAGAACACGGCCATATTTCACAAGAACTGCGCACGCATATGCATCGCAAGAATGTGATCAGCCAAATCATTTATCTTGCCGCGATTATCGCCGCATGGTTCTGGGTACCACTGGCGTTGGCACTGCTGGTGTTGCCCGCCATTATGTATTTCCTGCCCGACAAACGCGCTGAACAATTTATTGAATAATTAACGGATATTATTTTTATGGCAAAAAAAGATTATTACGAAGCGCTCGGCGTAAATCGCGATGCGTCGGACGAAGAAATAAAAAAAGCTTATCGCAAAATGGCGATGAAATTTCACCCCGACCGCAACCCGGACAACCCGAAAGCCGAAGCACAATTCAAAGAGGCGAAAGAAGCCTACGAGATTTTGTCTGAGCCGGACAAGCGCAGCGCGTATGACAGCTATGGACACGCTGGCGTTGATCAACAAGCCGGCATGGGCGGCGCGGGCGCGGGGGGATTTGCCGATGCGTTTGGCGACATCTTCGGCGAAATATTCGGTGGTGGTCGCGGCGGCGGTGGTGGCAGAAGCAATGTGTATCGCGGCGCTGATTTACGCTACAACCTGGAAATCAGTTTGGAAGACGCCGCGCGCGGCACCGAAACCAAAATCCGCATTCCGACCATGGAAGAATGCGAAACCTGCAAAGGCAGCGGCGCCAAAGCCGGGACCTCACCCGTTACTTGCACGACGTGTAACGGCCAAGGCCAAGTACGCATGCAGCAGGGCTTTTTCTCTATTCAACAAACCTGCCCGCGCTGCCACGGCACCGGCAAAATGATCCAGTCGCCCTGCGGCACCTGCAGCGGCGCAGGCCGGGTAAAAAAACACAAAACTTTATCAGTAAAAATTCCTGCCGGTGTCGATGACGGCGATCGTATCCGTTTATCCGGCGAAGGCGAGCACGGCGTCAACGGTGGACCATCGGGCGACTTATACGTCGTGGTGCAAGTCACCGCGCACGAAGTTTTCACGCGTGACCACAACGACCTGCATTGCGAAATGCCTATCAGTTTCAGCACCTCCGCGTTAGGTGGCGAAATCGACATTCCGACATTGGAAGGCCACGCGAAAATAAAAATCCCCGCCGAAACGCAAAGCGGCCAAACCTTCCGCCTGCGCGGCAAAGGCATCAAAGGCGTGCGCAGTTCGTCGTTCGGCGATTTGATGTGTCATGTCGTGGTCGAAACACCGGTGAAATTGACCGAGCGGCAAAAAGAATTGTTGCGTGAATTTGAAGCGATTAACGTCGCAGATGGCGACAGACATAATCCAAGGGCAAAGGGATTTATGGATAAGATGCGGGCGTTTTTCAAATAAAAATCTCGGCTGCGGCGTAACGCAATCCGTGGGAGTTTGCTTCTGCGCACCTCCCAGAATCGCGTTACGTTTTAATCAGACTACGCTACATTATTTAGCCCGACCCAACACTTTGCCGCGATAGCTTTCAATAATATCCATGAATTCGTTGGTTTCGCGTTGCGGCACGCCGAGTTGGTACAACGTGTTGCGAATTTCGTGCGCCGTCACGTCGAACTCATAATCGGTCAGCCCTAGGTTGCTGTGCGCGGCAAACATATCCTTGCCGGGATAACATTTCGGCCCGCCTGCCGCCTCTATGCTCCAGGCGGTAACCATAAACTTATAGCCCGCCTTGTATTGAGCGGTGTGAAAATCGTTGACCTTGCTGTTGGTTTTGTTCAGCGTGGCGTTGGTGTGCAGACGATCCACCAGGTAATCCACTGCGCCCGCTATCGCGTAGGCACCGCCTAGACGTTCGTAAAGAGTGGCTTCAGACATCGTTATTCCTCCTCAGGTTATTATTTCGTGCCCATGCTTAGGAACGAGGCAAGCCGTGAGCAGCGGTATAGGCGGCCTGAATCGTGGGTTGTTTGCGCTGAATTGCTACTGTTGCGTAGCGAATTTAATTATGCCCAAGTTAAGAGCCAAGTCAATATTGCACCTGCCGCAATATTGACTTCAAGCTATGAAAGAACACGAGTTACGAATTCCAGCCATTTGAATTGAAATGCTTTTTAAATCCGCGATGGGGGCGGATAGCTAACAAATTTAACGTATAGAAACAGCATGTGAATATTATAATGTAAGCATTTGATTTAATTAAATTATTTTCACTTCATGCGAAGGCGATCTGATTCGGCGAAATTTTTCGCTTTGCGCGATGCAATACGACTCTGAATTAGGTTTTCAACTATCAGCGGATCTGTTTTTAACACAATGCTAGGTACACCAATACTCGCTAATAAACCCTCTCCTACAGAAACACCAGGCAAATACACATTTACATCCCTGCAACAATCCCAAAGTTTCACCCAGGCTTTTCAGTAACGATGTGAATTGCATCTTTCCTCGCAGGACTAACCTTATGGGCGCGCGGATACCCTACTGAACTGTTAATGAGTGAGGTTGAGAAAAATCTCAACCAATCGATCAATTTCCTCAACCGAATGTGCGGCAGATAACGAGATACGCAAACGCGCGGTACCAACAGCAACGGTCGGAGGGCGGATAGCGGGCACCCAGATATTTTTTTGTTTTAATTTTTCCATCGCGTCCAGCGCTGCTTTGTTGTCCCCAATGATGATAGATTGAATAGCCGTCTGCGACGGCAATAGCTTCCACGGCAGATTCGCCAATCCATTACGCAAACGCGAGACAAGCTTTTGCAACTGCTCGCGCCGCCACGGTTCTTGCTTGATGATGCGCAGGCTCTCAAGCAGCGCCACGGAGATGGCGGGCGGTGAGGCGGTGCTGAAAACATAAGTGCGCGCGCGTTGCACCAGCCACTCAACTACATCAGCCTGCCCGGCGACGAACGCGCCAGACACGCCAGCAGCTTTGCCCAATGTACCCATGTAAATGACGTTGGCAGTTTGAATATTAAAATGCTCCAACACGCCGCGCCCCTTCGCCCCCAGCACACCGAAGCCGTGCGCGTCGTCGAGCAACAGCCACGCGTCATGTTGCTCGCACAACGCGACCAGCTCGCGCACCGGCGCGATGTCGCCATCCATGCTGAACACCGCGTCACTCACCACCAGCTTGCGCGCGGCGCGCGATGCTTGCAGCATTTGTGCCAGTTGCGTCACGTCTGCGTGTGCGTAAATCCGCACTTCGGCGCGCGACAAACGTGCGCCATCGATGATGCAGGCGTGATTCAGCGCGTCGGAAAATATCGCGTCGCCCTCGCCGGCCAACGTGGGAATGACGCCGGTGTTGGCCATATAGCCGCTGGAAAAATATAGTGCGCGCGGCAGGCCGACGAATTTTGCCAGCGCAATTTCCAACTCTTCGTGCGGACGCATGTGGCCGCTGATTAAATGCGACGCGCCCGCGCCGACGCCGTATTCTTGCGCGCCTTTTATGAATGCTTGCGTAATGCCGGGATGGTTGGCCAGGCCTAGATAATCGTTGCTACAAAATGAGAGATAGGTTTTGCCATCGACGATGAGTTGCGTGCTTTGCGGGCTGGAAATCACTCGGCGTTTGCGCAGCAGGTTTTGCGCTTCCAGTTCGGCTACTTGGGATGTGAAGTTGGGCACGGTTGTTGGTTTTATTTGAGCCGTCAAAAAATAGGAATTGTAAGAATTGAAAGTGTGGGATTCAACAACGGCTCATATCTCTCTACCGTCATTCCCGCGTAGGCGGGAATCCAGTGGATTTAAGAAAATTGCCTTTTTGTTTTTGCTGGATTCCCGCCTGCGCGGGAATGACGGTGAGTTTCAAGATTGGCGGATGTGAAAATTACTTTCCACTATATTATTATAACTATTTTATTATATTGACTATTTTTTACGCCATGTAGTGCCGGTTGGAGAGTCTTCAAGCACGATTCCTTCCTCCTCAAGCATTTTTCGGATGCGATCTGATTCGGCGAAATTTTTGGCTTTGCGGGCTTGGATGCGTTGCTGAATATAATCGTCGATTGATGTCATCTCAATGCTATGAATACTAATACCGGCAGTTACGCTATCTCCTACAGCAACACCATGTAAATAAGCATTCGCATCACCCTGCAACAAGCCCAAAGTTCCACCCAAACTTTTCAGCAAAATCGCCGTTGATTCAGATTTATTTTTATTCAATTCTTTCGCCACATCAAACAGCACAGCGAACGCTTCCGGCGTATTGAAGTCGTCATCCATCGCCGTGCGAAAGCGCGCAGCATGGGCATCACTCCAATCGATGTTCTCCGGCTTTACCGAGGGGAAATCGCGTAGCGCCGTGTACATCGTAGCTAAATTCTGCTCGGCTTCCTTTAACGCATCGGGGCTGAAATTCACCTGACTGCGATAATGTCCGCGTAGCAGGAAAAAGCGTAACGCCTCCTGCCGTGCGCCGAGTTTATCCAGCACATCACGCGTGCGGAAAAAATTGCCCAGGGACTTGGACATTTTGGCGTTGTCGATATTGAGAAATCTAGCGTGCATCCACACGTTGGCGAAGCCATGTCCATGCGCGCCTTCACTCTGCGCGATTTCGTTTTCGTGGTGCGGAAAGGTTAAATCTTCGCCTCCGCCGTGGATGTCGAATGTTTCGCCGAGCGTGGCTTCGCTCATGACCGAGCATTCGATATGCCAGCCGGGCCGGCCATTACCCCAAGGCGAAGGCCAGAAGGGTTCGCCTGGCTTGGCCGCTTTCCACAACACAAAATCCATCGGGTCGCGTTTGTGCGCATCGACTGCGACGCGCTCGCCCGCGCGCAAATCGTCGAGCGATTTGCCCGATAACTTGCCGTAACCTTCGAACTTGCGCACTTCGTAATTCACGTCGCCATTACCCGGCGCATAAGCCAAACCTTTGTCGATCAAAGTTTGAATCATCGCCACCATGCTTTGCGCGTCGCCCGTCACATATTGGGTCGCGCGCGGTTGCTGGGTCGGTGTGGCCATGCCAAGCCTGGCGCAATCTTCTTCCATTGCGGCGCTCATGCGTTCAGTCAAGGCGTCGATCGGTTCTTTGTTTTCCGCCGCGCGGGTGATGATTTTGTCGTCCACATCGGTAACGTTGCGCACATAATTCACGTCGTAACCCGATGCGCCGAGCCAGCGATAGACCATGTCAAACACGCTAAACGTCCGCGCGTTGCCGATGTGGATAAAGTCATAGACTGTCGGGCCGCAGACGTACATGCCCACTTTTCCCGGGGAAATGGGGGTAAATTCCTGCTTTCGACGGGTTAAGGTGTTGTAGATTTTTAACATAAGAAAAGGTTTAAATAAATGTCAGTTTAGGGGTATAAGTAGGCGGTTTATGCGAAATAGCAGGATTTACTTGCCGCTTTGCGCAACATGAAAACCAGCAAGCGCATGGAAGCCCCTGAATATCTTGAAATAAACTTGAATTGGTTGTTTGAGAAAAAGCAAAAACTTGCTAGAATAAAGCCTGTTACGTCAATTTTCGCGAGTATATCATAATGAAGCTATTTCACTGGGGTCCTGCGGCTATCGTTGCAGCACTGATTACTTCCAGCGCCACTATCTACGCCGCTAACGGCGACGAACTCAAAGATGCCCAAGCACTGTACAGACAAAACCAGAGCGGGCCCGCCCTGGAAAAAGTGAATGTCTATCTCGCCGGCAAGCCAAAAGACGCGCAAGGTCGCTTTCTCAAAGGCTTGATTTTGACCGATCAAAAGAAGCCCAATGAAGCCATCGCGGTTTTCACCACATTGACCGAAGATTACCCCGAGCTACCCGAGCCGTATAACAACCTCGCAGTGCTTTACGCGTCGCAAGGCCAATACGACAAAGCCAAAACCGCGCTTGAACTCGCGATACACACCCACCCCAGCTACGCGACGGCGCACGAAAATCTCGGCGACATTTACGCCCAACTCGCCAGCCGTGCCTACGATAAAGCCTTGCAGCTCGACAAGAGCAACGCTGCCGCAGAAAAAAAATTATCAATGATCAAAGACTTGTTTGGCGGCAGAACGTCGAGCCAAGTCGCGCTGACGAACCCGAAAACACCTCCATTGGTCGTGGCTGCTCCCGTGACGCCCGCAACCAAAGCGCCTGAGCCAACTAAAGTGGCGATTGCAACACCGGCCCCTACTCCATTGCCGACCGCCTTACCGACGGCTGTACCAACACCGGTACCCACCAAGGTAGCGATTGCCACACCGGCCCCTACTCCAATCCCGACTGCTGTTCCCACACCGGCACCGACCAAGGTGCCGACCGCCGTCCCGACACCTGCATCACCTACCCCTCCGCCAAAAGTCGAGCCGCCGAAACCGACTGCAGCGCCGGTTGTGGTTCCGCCGCCTGCGGTTGTGCAAGCGGCTAAAGCGGTCGATGGCGCCGAAGACGACGTGATGAGCAGTGTGCTGGCATGGTCGAAATCTTGGTCAGATCAAAACGTCGCTGGTTACATTGGCCACTACGCTTCTGAGTTTGATCCGGGCAACGGCCAATCACGCGCTGATTGGGAAGCCGCACGTAAAGACCGCATTGAACGTCCGAGCTTTATTAAAGTTAGCGTGACTGACGCAAAAGTAGTGATGCATGATGCGAATACGGCGACGGTGAGTTTCCGCCAGACATACAATTCAGACACGCTGAAATCGCAAAACTCCAAGACTTTGCGCATGGTGAAGTCAGGCGGCAAATGGCTCATCGCCAAAGAGCAAGCTGGCGGTTGATAAATCAAAACGACGATAACTTGCACACGACGGAATGACACTAACAGTAGCTCAGCGCAGATTTTCACAACCGATCAAGCGGCGCTCGCCGCTGATTCGTAGTGTGTCGCTTGGCCTGCTTTTGTTGTGTGCGGTGCCCGGCTTTGCCTGGTCGCCTTCGCGCACTACCCAACAACAACTGCAAGACAATATCGGCAACATCCCCTCCGACGTAGAAGGCGGATTGATTAAAGCTCTGCTCGCTTTACGCAATAATCGCGTCGATCTCGCGCTCAAAGAGATCGACGCAGTGCTGGAAAAACGCCCTAACTTCCGCCTCGGCCACTTAATAAAAGGCGATTTACTGATGGCCCGCTATCGGCCGATCAGCGGCTTTGGCAATGTGCCAGATGCACAGCCACGCACCATCGCCGATCTGCGCGAAGAAGCGCGCGTGCGCCTCGAGCGTTATCTCGATGCGCCGCCGGCGCAAAATCATACGCCGAAATATCTGATGCAACTAGCGCCATCGCAACAGCACGCCGTGCTAGTCGATGCCTCGCGCTCGCGCCTATACGTTTTTTCCAACGACAACGGCAAGCCAAAATATCTCACCGACTATTACATCAGCATTGGCTTGAACGGCGTCGATAAAGAACGCGAAGGCGATCAAAAAACGCCGGTCGGCGTGTATCACGTGACCGCCAGCCTGCCGAAAAAAACCTTGTCAGATTTTTACGGCGACGCCGCCTTCCCGCTCAACTACCCGAACGATTGGGACAAACTCGAAGGCCGCGACGGCTACGGCATCTGGCTGCACGGCACGCCGTCCGACACGTACAGCCGCCCACCGCGCGCCTCCAATGGCTGCGTCGTCTTGACCAATCAAGACCTGACCAACCTCTCCAAATTCGTACAAATCGGCGCCACGCCTGTAGTGATTACTGATCGCGTAGAGTGGATGGAAAACGCGGCTTGGGAAGACGAACGCGACGGTTTTCGCAAATCATTTAATCGCTGGAAAAAAGATTGGGAAGGTCTGGACGTGGAAAAATACCTCGCCCACTATTCGCCCAACTTCACCAGTGAAGGCAAGAAATTTAAAAACTGGGCCGACCAAAAACGCGTTGTAAACACCAGTAAAACCTGGGTCAAAGTGGGCGTAAACAATATGAGCCTGTTCGGTTATCCCGGTGTGAAAGATATGGTCGTCGTCAATTACGATCAGGAATACGGCAGCAATAACCTGACCACCCAGGCGCGCAAACGCCAGTATTGGGTAAAAGAAAATACCGGTTGGAAAATTATTTACGAAGGCTCTGCCTAGTTTTTTCTCATGGCGATTTCTCGCCGCTTTCTATGGAGCTCGCATGCTTAATCTCATTATCGCCAAAACCCGGCTTTATCTCATCGCCGTGGTACTTTCATCATTTTGTTTGCCTGCTTGCGCCGCCAATACGACTGCTGAACCCGCGGCAAAGCCAGCAGCTAAAGCTGAAACCGTGACCAAATCAACCGCTACCCCCGCTTCAACCTGCAACGCATCTTCCACCGATAAAAGGATTCAACCCATGGTCAAGCTACACACCAATCACGGCATCATCACCCTCGAACTCGACGCTGCCAAAGCGCCCAATACCGTCGCCAACTTTCTCGATTACGCCAAAAGCGGCTTTTACGATGGCACGGTATTCCACCGCGTCATTAGTAACTTCATGATTCAAGGCGGCGGCTTCGGCGTCGGCATGAAAGAAAAAACCACCAATGCCCCGATACAAAACGAAGCCGGCAATGGTTTGAAAAACGACAACTACACCGTGGCTATGGCGCGCACCAGCGATCCACATTCCGCCACCGCGCAATTTTTTATCAACATCAAAAAAAATGACTTCCTCAACTACAGCGCAGCGAATACACAAGGCTATGGCTACGCAGTGTTCGGCAAAGTCATCGACGGCATGGACGTAGTAGAAAAAATCAAAGGCGTTAAGACCTCGAATAAAGGTATGCACGGCGATGTGCCAGTAGAAGACGTGATCATTCTGCGCGCCGAAGTGTGTTAATTAGAACAATAAATAATTCAATTTAATCAAATAGTTATGAAAACTCTGCTGGTGCGTAAACTTGCGCACCAGCGGAGCCACTCTCCGCAGCTGGAGTGACGCCCGTGTCTCATACTCTCTTCATTTCCGACCTGCACCTCTGCTCCACGCATCCGCACGTCACCGAATTATTTCTGCGTTTCGCGCGCGACATCGCACCCAAAGCCGACAGCCTTTATATTCTCGGTGATT
>JAYVJD010000066.1:0-2028 GCA_043769625.1 Pseudomonadota bacterium
CGCAAGCGCAGCCCTTCGACCGGCCGCCCGGCTGGATTCGGCCGATCGAGTATCCACACCGATTTTTTTGCCTTCGCTGCTTCTTCCAACACGTAGCGCAATGTTGTGATGAACGTATAAATGCGGCAACCGAGGTCTTGCAAATCAACGAGCAGCACGTCAAACGTATCCATCATCGCGGCGGTAGGGCGGCGCACTTCGCCGTATAAACTAAATACCGGGATGCCATGGACGGGATCGTTGAAATCCGCAGACTCAACCATGTTGTCCTGCTTGTCGCCACGCAAACCATGTTGCGGGCCGAACGCCGCGGTGAGTTTGATGTCGGGCAACGCGGCAAGCGCGTCGAGCGAGTGAGTTAAGTCGCGCGTGACCGAGGCCGGATGTGCGAGCAATGCGACGCGGCGCCCGGCAAGGGGTTTACGAAGAGTGGGATCGCCGAGTAAACGCTCTAGGCCGAATTTCATTTGGAGTTTTTCAAACGATTAAGCGTAAGCGCAAAACTATCGGCGTGGTGAAAATCCGGTTTCCCGGGCGGATGCGCGAGCGCCCAATAGGATAACTCGCCATCTATGTTTTCGATCACGGCGGATAACGCGAGGCGCAGCTCCGCGCGATCTTTAAGTTCAGGAAATTCGCGCAAATTAACGACGGCTTTCAGCAACAAATTATTTGCCGTGCGACGCGTGGTAATGACCGGCGGCGGGGCGGTGACTATCGACATCCCCTGGCGGTACGCTTCGAATTGATAAATTGCCCACTCGCCGGAAGGCGCAAAGTTAAACTCCACATAAGCCGTGCGATTCGGCGCGCCGATAAAAGCCTCGAAGCACGTGTGTTGCCACAAATTATCGGCGCGCCGCGCCGCATTTTCCGCGGGAATGCGAAGTTTCTCTATATCGCCGGCCAATGCGAACTCGATCTCAATCGCGTCCGAAAGCGGTAATCTAACTTGCGCGCCGATGTGATTCACGTCCGAAAAGGGTGTGGCCGGATGACGGATGAGATGAACAGAATGCATGCCGCATTTTAGCGGTTCCGCGCAACAAGAATAGGGGTGCCTGGAAAAGCTTGTGGATAGCGACTGGCCTCGGGCCACTGCCTTTCAGCCAATGTGTGGCTGCAAGACAAGCGGACCGCGACGCGTGGCGAAGCGAATAAATGTGTATGGGTTGAGGCACGAAACCCAATACAGTGGCCGACCAAAGAAGGTTGGGCTTCGTGCCTCTGCCCAACCTACGGGCTGTGATTTTAACCTCCACAAACTATGAGGTCGCGAACAGCGGTTCACAAGCTGACATTTTGGCGAGAAGTTCCAAACATATCAATCGTAACCACACCCGGTGCATCCAAACGGCTGAAGTGTTTGACGTGCTTCAACAACGTGGTATATTGCTTGCAAAATCACTTCGCATTTCCCCCACGATTCCAGTGCTTGCATCACGGTCGGACAACCTGAAGAAATCAAACGCTTAATGAGCGATTGCCTTACTGTATGGTTTTCCCAACACACCGTCAGCTAACTCACTCGCGGTAAAATCCCTTTCATTTCCCAAAAAGTCGTACATGCGATCTGCTCAGGTCTCACGCAATACCTTGGAAACGCAAATTTCCGTCAGCATCAATCTTGACGGCACCGGCACGGCGAAACTCGCCAGCGGTGTGCCCTTCCTTGATCACATGCTCGATCAGATCGCGCGCCACGGCATGTTCGATTTGGTCGTCGAGGCCAAAGGCGATTTGCATATCGATGCGCACCACACGGTTGAAGACATCGGCATCACGCTGGGCCAGGCTTTTGCCAAAGCCGCGGGCGATAAAAAAGGTCTGCGCCCCTATGGTCACGCCTACGTGCCGCTGGACGAGGCGTTGTCGCGTGTGGTGCTGGATTTATCCGGCCGGCCCGGGTTGGAGTATCACGTGAATTACACCCGCGCGCGCGTGGGCGAGTTTGATATTGATTTAGCGCACGAATTTTTTCAGGGCTTCGTCAACCACGCCCTGGTGACGCTGCATATCGACAACCTG
>JAYVJD010000067.1:0-5556 GCA_043769625.1 Pseudomonadota bacterium
TCCCGAGCCGCCGACTGCTGACAAGAAGGACAAAAAAGCATGACGCTCGACGATCTAAGAAATCTAAACTGGAAAGACATGGGCGGTTGGCCCATGTCAGCGAAAGCCGGTGCCTTATTCGTATTGTTATTGCTCATTTTGGGTGCCGCTTTTTTCTTTGACTGGAACGATAAATGGGAAACCATTAATCAAGGCGCCGCCGAAGAAACCACGCTAAAAGAGACCTTCCTGCAAAAAAAAGAGCAGGCTATCAACCTTGATGGATATAAAAAACAATTGTCTGAAACCGAAGGCGCTCTGGCCGCATTGCTAAAACAATTGCCGAATAAATCCGAGATGGATGCGCTGCTGATCGACATCAACCAGGCGGGCTTGGGTCGCGGCTTGCAGTTTGAGTTGTTCAAACCCGCCGCGAACGAAAATACTTCCGATTTTTATGCCGAATTGCCGGTCAGCATCAAAGTCACAGGCAATTATCATGACCTCGGCGCCTTCGCCAGCGACATCGCTAAACTGCCCCGTATTGTTTTGCTCAACGATCTAAATATTCAAAACAACCCAAAAGATTCAACGCTAACCATGGATGCCGTTGCGAAAACCTATCGATATCTGGACGAAGACGAGTTATCGAGACAGCGCAAGGCTGCTAAAGACAAAAAGGCAGGTAAGTGATGAAAAAAGCCTTGTTTCTCGCACTGATGCTTGCGCTCGCCGGTTGCGGCGGCGGTGTTAATGACGAACTTAAAGAGTTCATCAAAAATGCCGATAAAAATGCAAAAAAGGCCATTCCGCCGTTGCCGCCGGTTCAGGCCTATGCGCCGATAAGCTATGCCGGCTTCGAGTTGCCTGACCCATTCAAACCGCGGTCTCTCACGCCCGTCAAAGTCGGCACGGGCGTCAACGGTCCCGACATGAATCGACGCAAGGAAGCGCTCGAAGCCTTTTCAATCGAGACATTGAAAATGGTTGGCACATTACAGCAACAAAAGGAAAGCTTTGGCTTGATAAAAGCAGATGCTACGGTTTACCGCGTTAAAGTGGGCAATTATATGGGCCAGAATTTCGGCAAAGTTACAGAAATTACCGATACGGCGATCAACTTGAAAGAAAAAATTCAAGATGCCTCGGGTGACTGGACTGAGCGTGACAGCAGCCTGAAGCTGCTTGAGGAACAGGAGAAAAAGAAATGAGCTTGGCTATGAATACTTCCCGTTTATCGGTTGACGTTTTGTATCGTCGCATGGATAAAATTAAGGCAACCATCGGCATTTTCGCGACCAGCCTCTTGGTATCGTTTGTGCCTCACGCACAAGCCCAGGTCGCTAACAGCATAGACGCGATCAATGTCTCCAACCAAGGCGGCGGCCAATTGGTAGTGCGTTTGACGTTCCGCGAGCCGCTGGCCAACCCGCCTGCAGGTTTCTCGGTGAATAACCCGCCGCGCATTGCACTTGACCTGCCCGAAGTAACCAATAACATGGGTAAAAACGTCATCGAATCCAACGATGGCGATTTGCGCAGCATTAATGTTGTGCAAGCCTCGAACCGAACCCGCGTGGTGATGAATTTGATTCGCCCACTTAGCTATACCACGCAAGTGGAAGGCAACACCTTGCTGGTGACGCTTCAGGGCGCTGCTGCGACCTCATCGGGAAATGCCGCCGCGCCAACCGTACAATTTGCGCCGGTTCAACAAGGTACAGCGGGGCATTCATTGCGCGATATCGATTTCCGTCGCGGCAATAATGGCGAAGGTCGCATCATTGTCGATTTATCCGACAACTCGACCGGTATTGATATCAAACAATTAGGCAAAAAGGTTGTGGTGGAATTCATCAACACGGCGCTTCCGCAAAACCTGCAACGCCGTTTGGATGTCGCCGATTTTGGTACGCCAGTGACCACAGTTGAAACATCGGCTCAAGGCAAAAACGTGCGCTTGACCGTCGAGCCGCGCGGCCTATGGGAACACTCCGCTTATCAAACCGACACGCAATTTATTCTCGAAGTGAAGCCGCTGAAAGAAGACCCGAACAAGATGGTGCAAAATTCACTGCCTGGTTATAGCGGTGAGAAACTTTCGCTTAACTTCCAAAATATTGAAGTGCGTGCCGTGCTGCAGGTAATTGCGGACTTTACCGGGCTGAATATTATTACCAGCGACTCGGTGACCGGCAATACGACGCTGCGTTTAAAAGACGTGCCTTGGGATCAAGCGCTCGATATCATTTTGCAGAGCAAAGGTTTAGCGAAACGCAAAAATGGCAACGTCGTGTTGATCGCGCCGGCGGACGAATTGGCCACCAAAGAAAAATTAGCGCTGGAAGCAGGTCAGCAGATTTCTGATTTGGAACCGCTGCGCACAGAAAGCATGCAGCTCAACTACACCAAGGCCGAAGCATTTTCCAAAATCTTGACAGATGAAAAGCAAAAAATTCTTTCCAAGCGCGGTAGTGCTGTGTGGGACCCACGCACCAACATCATGTTTGTGCAGGACACTCCGGCAAAGCTGGAAGAAATTCGTCGCCTAGTCACCAAAATCGACGTGCCCATCAAGCAAGTGTTGATTGAAGCGCGCGTGGTGATTGCAACGGATAAATTCAGCAAACAATTAGGCGTTCGTTTTGGCAATCAAAGCGGGCATCGTGTGGGCAATACCGGCATTGGCGTTTCTGGCGACATCGGCGGCGCAAGCTCGATTGCCGGCGGCGCGACACCTGGCGGCGCGGGCAACCTTAACGTGAACTTGCCCGGACCTTTGGGCGCTGGCGGTTCGGTCGGCTTGACCTTCCTTAACTTGGGCAACGGTAATTTGGTCAACCTCGAGCTTTCTGCGTTGGAAACCGATAACAAAGGCAAAGTGATTTCCAGCCCGCGCGTGATTACTTCCGACAAACAAAAAGCGGTGATTGAGCAAGGTACTGAATTGCCTTACCTGCAAGCTTCCAGCAGCGGCGCAACCAGTGTGGCGTTCAAACCAGCCGTATTGAGTTTGGCCGTAACACCGCAGATCACACCGGACGACAAAATCATTCTCGATCTCGAAGTGAAAAAAGACTCCGTCGGCCAGGTTTATTCCGGCATACCGTCTATCGACACCAAAAAAGTCATCACGCAGATCTTGATGGACAATGGCGAGACGGCAGTTCTGGGCGGCGTGTATGAACAACAAATCAACAACGCTGTCGATAAAGTGCCGTTCTTCGGCGACCTGCCATTCGTCGGCAATCTTTTCCGGCGCACCACACGCAACGACGATAAGACCGAGTTATTGATTTTCATCACGCCTAAAATTATTAAAGACGCTCTTTCTACACGTTAATTTACGCAATGCGGGGTTCGCCCCGCATAGTGGTGTAGGCTACAATGCCCGTTATGAATATAGCGGGCAATTTTTTTTTCGTTGGATTGATGGGTGCGGGCAAATCCACCATCGGCAAACACTTGGCGCGACGGCTGAATAAGCCCTTTTTCGACTCCGACCATGAAATCGAACGTCGCACTGGTGTGAAAATTCCGGTGATATTTGATATCGAAGGCGAAGCCGGGTTTCGCCTGCGCGAACAACAAGTCATCAACGATCTTACTCAGCAACAAGATATTGTTCTCGCTACCGGCGGTGGTGCCATATTGAGTCCCGCCAATCGTGAAGACTTGCACACGCGCGGTACGGTGATTTATTTGCGCGCGAGCGTCGATGATTTATACGCGCGCACGCGGCGCGATAAAAATCGCCCGCTCTTGCAAACCGCCAACCCCAGAGCCAGACTGACAGAACTGTTTCAGCAGCGCGATCCCTTGTATCAAGAGATCGCGCATATCGTCATAGATACCGGTCGTCAAAGTGTCAACACGCTGCTGGCGCAGCTAGAAGTAAAGTTGACGATTAAATCATAACCAATTGATTATATTATCTATTTATGCAAAGTGTAACAGTAGAATTAGGTGAAAGAAGCTATCCCATTTTGATCGGCGAGAATCTCCTCGATCAAGCAGATTTATTCCACCCGCATCTCGCGTCAACCAACGTAGCGATTGTGACCAACCCCGTCGTCAGCAATCATTATCTGCAACGATTGGCCAACACGCTGCAAACGCTTGGCGTTCGTCCTATCGTCATTACATTGCCGGATGGTGAAGCGTATAAAACCGCCGAAACACTGCATTTGATCTACGATGCCCTGCTGCAAAATCGCTGTGATCGCAAGACCACGCTGATCGCGCTGGGGGGCGGCGTGATCGGCGACATGTGCGGCTATGCCGCCGCCACCTACCAGCGCGGCATTCCGTTTATTCAGATTCCGACTACGGTGCTCGCGCAAGTGGATTCGTCGGTCGGCGGCAAAACCGGCATCAATCACCCATTAGGGAAAAACATGATTGGCGCGTTTTATCAGCCCAAGCTGGTGTTGGCCGACACCACGACGCTCAACACTTTATCGGATCGTGAACTCTCCGCCGGCTTGGCCGAAGTCATCAAATATGGCTTACTCGGCGACAAACAATTCTTCGCCTGGATTGAAACGAATGTCGATAAATTACTCGCGCGTGACATGGCGGCGTTAACCTATGCCATCCAGCGCAGCTGCGAAATGAAAGCAGAAGTTGTCGCGGCAGATGAACGTGAAAGCGGGCGCAGGGCGTTGTTAAATCTCGGCCACACCTTCGGCCACGCCATCGAAGCGGCCATGGGCTACGGCAATTGGTTGCACGGCGAAGCAGTCGCGGCTGGCATGGTGATGGCGGCAAAATTATCCAACAAAATGGCGATGCTAACGGAGGCGGATGTCGCGCGAATCGAGGCACTGTTACAACGCGCCGGACTGCCCACCCAGCCGCCCAAAATTCCGGCTGAGGAAATGCTGCGTTGGATGCAATCAGACAAAAAAAACCAGGCAGGGAAAATTCACTTCATTCTTTTGCGACGACTGGGTGAGGCTTATATTGAAACTGACGCTCCTGTCGAAATACTTCAAACTACATTAACGGCTACGTAAAATACACAACTCACAGATTTTCACTTACAAATTAAAAACATAAAAAAAAGCGCGGACACGTCCGCGCTTTTCTATTTCTGCCCTAATATATCTAAAAAAGGTAGGGTGAATTGTCCAAGCGGCAGATTGGCGTAATGTCTTTTTCCAGCCCACTAAGACGGAATTTAGTTTCAGCGACAGTCTCGGTTCCTTGCACAATCGTGCTTGCGCGAATTCTTGTAACAACCCACAACGCGCTTTGCTTTGTATAGGTGTAGTTAAAGGAAGCTAAACCACTCGCATCGGTCGTTACCACCGATGGCAGCGCCCCTGCTGCTGAGTTGACGGCGGTTATTCTGCCATCAAGTCGGCCGCCCCCGACAAAGCCAAGAGGCGCCAATTGGTCATCTGAAATTTTAAATCTGACGCCGTCTTCACCCGCATCGAGAATTAAATTCTCATTCGTATCTTCATTTAAATAAGTGCCGGTTGTGGCACATCCTGCTCCTGTGCTCCACGCATAAGGCCAAGAACTCAGGTTAACCTTGGCATTGGGAACAGCATTACCGTTTGAGTCCGC
>JAYVJD010000068.1:0-2026 GCA_043769625.1 Pseudomonadota bacterium
TACCGCGCGTGTCGGTAAAGCGGAAATCAACGAACTTAACTTCGTTGTCCTTCGCCATTTTCATTACATCAGCAACAACCATCATCTTCTTCTCCCGAAATTTCCAATAAATTAGAGCAACCGACCACTAGCAGCAGAAGCCGTGCCAGCGAACAAAAAACGAATCGAGCATTTTGCCACAAAGCATTAGGCTCGAGGAACAAAAATGGAGCGGCACTAATTCGGTGCGAACTGGAATTTTTTGCGCTTTTTTAGTGCCTATTGGAAACGCGCATGGATGTTGGATTGCAGGCCATGCATTGCCAGGAGGCAGTATCTATGCGGGTCGTGGCGACGCCTGTCATTGCGAGAAGCGAAGCGACGAAGCAATCTCGCAGATGCTGTAGCCTAGCCTAATCGAGGAAATAAGCCCCTACGCTTGCTCGGTGCCCGGCTCAACGCCGTTCCAATCCCTCCAACAAACGCTCGAGCACGCCCGCATGTCCAGCTAAATGAGCGAATAGTGTAATCGCCAAGGCATCGTTGTAGGTGTGCGAAGTCAGACTTCGATCATCAATTAAACCCATAGCCGCGCGCGCATCGGCCTCGCTTAGCAATCCATTTTGTGCGGCGGCGCGAATAACTGATTTAGGGCTTGCAGCCTCGACACCGAAGTGTTCCAACAACGTCGCCTGCGCCGCTTTCCAGCACGCTTCAGTTGTATATTCAAAACGTTGGATCGCTGCATCGCGCTCGATCATACTCGGCGATTCAATGAAGGCAAGTTGCTTGAAGCTCAGTAGCGCACGCCTCGCCTGCTGCAAACGCCAGGTCAACCGATCCATGGCACACCCTCCTGCATTACCGCCGCGCGCACATCCGGTGATGCGTCACGCAGATCGACCACATCAACGTTCAGCAAAATATTGCTCTCTTCAAATGCTTCACGTAACGCGGAAAGAATGCTCGGCGGAAAATCGATCCCGCCGTCTACAGCCAAATCGATATCCGACCATTGCCGCGCGTCACCGCGCGCCCGCGATCCGAACAGAATCGCCTTAGCGCCCGTGCCCGCAAGCAAGCGATTCGCGATGTCGCGGGCAAGCGTCAAATCATCGGCGTCAGCGTTGACAACATTCATGTTGTCACTTTAACTGAAGATGGGGAAAGTGAAAAATATTATTTGGAAAGGCAGTACGCCAGGAGGCGCTTGAACGCTGGCTCGCCGGTCATGCATTGCCGCCATCCAATATCAATGCGGCTCGCGGCGATGCTTGTTGTGATTGTCATTGCGAGGAGTGAAACGACGAAGCAATCTCGCATTCGCAGTAGCCTCGATGAAGCGCAACGGAGTCGAGGAAACACCCCGAGCAATTTACTTCGTTTCTTGCGGATGATACTGGTTTGTAGATACCCATGAATATTGGCTCTCGGGGCATACGTAGCTTGGAGGCAGTCTCCATGGGGGCGCCTGGAGAACCCCGAAAGATATGATCCCTTCGAAAACAGCCCGTGCTGTAATTTTCATTCTCACGAGAATCTTGTTGCGTAGGGCGCGTGCCCTACAAAATTACGCCGCCTTCTTCAGCTTGTTAGCCGTAGCTTTTTTAACTGCAGGTTTCTTCGCTGCAACTTTCACTGTCGTTTTCTTGACCGGCGCTTTGATCGTACGCCTACCTTCGCCCGGCTTCGCCGCTTTAGCCTTGAGCAAATTAATCGCCTGCTCCAATTGTATCGGGCGATCTTCAAATCCCGGGGCGCTAACGGCGGATTAAACACGGGCATCTTGTAGATGCCCGTGGATACTGGGTGGCCTTGGGCCATTGGCTCGCGACGCATAGTGCGCCGGGCGGCAATGTGGGTAAGGCGGCTGGCAATGGATGTCTTTCACTACGAGGAGTCCGCGCATTACGTTGCGACAAACCTTGCGACGAAGCAATCTCGTCGTTTGATTCTAACTAAATTCGCGGAAACAAAATCGGCGTGAAATTTCCCGTTACAGAGGTAATTGACATGTAGTTACATTGTAATTACAGTTAGAGCATGA
>JAYVJD010000069.1:0-13998 GCA_043769625.1 Pseudomonadota bacterium
CCTGAGCATCCCACACATATCGTTACCTTCGACGAAGCCATTGTTGAATCTGAAGACGATGGCGTCGTTGAAGAAGATGAACGCCACCAAAAAAATCCCGATATGTGGCGCAATCAAAACCAAAAAATGAAAATCATGTTGCAGCGGCTGGAGAAAAAGCACGGTTTTAAAGCAACGAATATCTATAGCTGGGCATCGCACGGCTTTGCTGCCACACTGACCGAAAACCAAATCCATGAAATTGAAAAAATACCCGGCGCACTTGTATCGAAGAACCACATCCTGACTACACAAGCCTTGTGGAACGATCAAACCATCAGCGGACAAACCATTTCTTGGGGAAATTATGCGATTGGTGCGCCGCCAAAGGCAACGGTCAGCTCCTATATCCGGGTTTATGTTCTTGATACAGGAGTTGATTTACACCCCGACTTGAACGTAGGTTGGAGAGTTTCAGCCAACCTAGATGGGTCAATCGCGGATTGCAATGGCCACGGCACTAAAGCAGCGGGAATCATTGGCGCAAAAAATAACACTTCGGGGACTTTGGGTGTTGCACCCAATGTCTATATTCTAAGTATAAAGATTACCGAGAGCTGCGGTAGAGTAGCCAGTGACGCGAACACACTACGCGGAGTAGATATTGCTGTGGCCACCGAAGTTCAGAGCGTCTTCAATTGTGCTGAACCGATTACATGCAACTTGGTGAAAACTCGGTATGGTGCAGCAGTCTTAAATTATTCTGTTGGCGATATTGTCCAATTTACGTCGCCCGTACTTAAAAGCGCTTTTTCTAATGCCGCAACTAAAACCAATTACGCAATTAATCTTTTAACAAATCAGATAGCCGGGCCAAACGCTGTGCTTACGAGACCCATCACGACGAAAGGGATTTTCTCTGCTCTTGCTGCAGGTAATGCAGAGCCGCCCGCCCTCCCCGTAAATGCTTGCCTGAATGAACCTAGCGCGTTCGGTCCTGAGATAGCAGGCGCGATGAGTGTCGGTTCTATCAATAACAATGGAGCTGTTTCATCATTTAGTAATTACGGTTCCTGCGTAGAGATTTGGGCACCCGGAGAAAATATTCAGACTACGGCGCTTGGTAGTAGCATTCCAACGCTATTTAGTGGCACTTCAGCCGCCACACCATTTGTCGCTGGAATTGCTGCACTCATCAGTCAGAAATATGTCAACTATTTGCCTAGTGATATTGAGGGTTTAATACGAATTAACAAATTTCTGACGGGCTACAATCCAAGAGACGGCCTACCCATTTGGGTGCCAAATGCCAGCACATATTAATGGCTCAATTTTTATATATACTGATTACCATTGTTTGCATGCTGCCCATGGCAGCATGCAATTCTCAATCTGAAGAAGATCGATTTTTAATCGCAAATACCCAAGGCAAAAAAATCTATTTCTCACGTCCTAAAATTCAGCTATGGATGGCCGATGTAAAAACGACTTTTGTCATTAACAATGGCATTGAATGGAGCGTCGCATTTAATCAGACTTCTATTGAGAGAAAAGAACTCAAGCCTTTACCAAGCCCATTGTCGCTCCCACCTGATGTTGTCGATTTAACTAGACAGACTATTGTCGTCGCATTTAGTGGAGAAAGCAGCGCTAAAGTAGAAACCAAAATTATTTCCGTCTATAAGATCGAAAATAAGATAGTGGTTAATGTGGTCGAAAATTATTGTAGCCAGCCGGGTTTTAAATATACCCAGAATATTACCCACCCGGCAGACGCGGTTGTCATTGAGAAAAGCACAAAACCAATCAGTTTTAATGTCAAGCAAACGAAAATATGCCCGCAGCTTGAATGGCAGCCAAATATGACGCGGGACTAGAATCGAAGGCTGCCGTCATTCCCGCGTAGGCGGGAATCCAGTCAAAACAAAACGTCTTTCACAAAATGCTTTGAGAAAAGCGCTTAATTTAAAAGGCTCTAGATTCCCGCCTGCGCGGGAATGACGGCTTATAGAATTTGGGTGGGCGCAACCCGCCCGAGTAGTAGGTTGGTGCTGATAAGCCCAACGCTGTTGAATTTGAAGATCGCCGGATGGTTCGCTGAACTTATCAGCGCCAGCCTACGATGATGAATAAAACAAAACCCCGCCGAAGCGGGGTTTTGTTTTTATTAATCACTACAAAACTAGCGACAATCAGTAGTTGTGTAATTGGGTCGATTCAGCAACAGCGCACAAACCGCCAACATTGGCAACAAGATGATTGAAAACACAGTAGGCGCACCAACTATGGCGGATGCAATAATTGCGGCAGCCCACAATATAGCGTTTGAGATGAAATATTTTCGACCCATGATTGACTCCTTTGAGTATAAATTGCTAGTTAAATAATACTCCATCAATAGTACATTGCAAATACGGCCATCCTTAAGTTGGATTTTCTAAGCCGGCAACAATCATTTGATTCGCTACGCTAATTACCTAAATTTACACAAAACAAAACCCCGCCGAAGCGGGGTTTTGTTTTGTGGTGCTTGGTCAAAAGTGGTTCATGACCAGACTTCGCATAACGCTTCATAGCTAGGCGCGAGGCCGCAGGCAGTACGATTAGTACGACAAGGCCGAAGCAACAACGCTATGGCGCGTTTTGCGGAGTTTGGATTACATGTCCATACCGCCCATCCCACCCATCCCACCCATACCGCCCATTCCACCACCGCCGCCTGCTGAATCATCTTTCGGCAATTCAGCAACCATGGCATCTGTAGTAAGCATCAAGCTCGCCACTGACGCGGCGTTTTGCAAGGCGAAGCGGGTGACTTTGGTTGGATCTAATACGCCCATTTCTACCATGTCGCCATACTGGCCGGTGGCGGCGTTGTAGCCGAAGTTACCTTTGCCTTCGTTGACTTTGTTGATGACGACTGACGGCTCGTCACCTGCATTGGCGACGATTTGGCGCAGGGGTTCTTCGATGGCGCGCAGGACGATTTTGATACCAGCATCTTGATCGGCGTTGTCGCCTTTGACTTTGATGTGGGCACGCGCGCGGATGAACGCGACGCCGCCGCCGGGCACAATACCTTCTTCAACGGCTGCGCGGGTGGCGTGCAGCGCATCTTCTACGCGGGCTTTTTTCTCTTTCATTTCGACTTCGGTGGCTGCACCGACTTTGATCACTGCTACACCGCCGGCCAATTTGGCCACGCGCTCTTGCAGTTTTTCTTTGTCGTAATCGCTGGTGGCTTCTTCGATTTGCGCGCGGATTTGCTTGACGCGACCCTCGATGGTTTTCGCATCACCTGCACCGTCAATAATGATGGTGTTTTCTTTACCGACTTCGATACGCTTGGCTTGGCCCAGTTCTTTCAACGTGGCTTTTTCCAAGGTGAGGCCGACTTCTTCAGCGATCACAGTGCCGCCGGTCAGAATAGCGATGTCTTCCAACATGGCTTTGCGACGATCACCGAAGCCTGGGGCTTTGACGCCGCAAGTTTTGAGAATGCCACGGATGTTGTTGACCACCAATGTTGCCAAGGCTTCGCCGTCGATGTCTTCGGCGATGATGAGCAATGGACGACCGGCTTTAGCGACTTGTTCCAGAATCGGCAACAGGTCACGAATGTTGGAAACTTTTTTGTCGTACAACAATACATACGGGTTATCCATCAACGCGACTTGCTTCTCGGCGTTGTTGATGAAGTAGGGTGACAAATAGCCACGGTCGAATTGCATACCCTCGACGACGTCGAGTTCGTTTTCCAGGCCGGAGCCGTCTTCAACGGTGATCACGCCTTCTTTACCGACTTTGTCCATCGCGGTGGCGATGATGTCGCCGATGTTGCTATCCGAGTTGGCGGAGATGCTGCCGACTTGGGCGATTTCTTTATTGGTGGTGCAAGGCTTGGAGATTTTTTTCAGTTCTTCAACGACAGCAGCAACCGCTTTGTCGATACCGCGCTTCAGGTCCATGGGGTTCATGCCGGCGGCGACGAACTTCATGCCTTCTTTAACAATCGCTTGTGCCAACACGGTTACAGTGGTGGTGCCGTCGCCTGCGACGTCAGACGTTTTGGACGCCACTTCTTTGACCATCTGCGCGCCCATGTTTTCGAACTTGTCCTTGAGTTCGATTTCTTTGGCGACGGAAACGCCGTCTTTGGTGATGGTCGGCGCGCCGAAGCTGCGCTCTAATACTACATTACGGCCTTTAGGACCGAGAGTGACTTTGACCGCATCGGCCAAAATGTTTACGCCGATCACCATTTTGGCGCGGGCGTTGTCGTGGAAACGTACGTCTTTAGCTGCCATGATTTTGTTCTCCTGATAAATTCAAAAAATTATTTGGTAACGACGCCCATGATGTCTTCTTCGCGCATGACGAGGAGTTCATCGCCATCCACTTTCACGGTCGAGCCGGAATATTTACCGAACAAGACACGGTCGCCGACTTTGACGTCGAGCGGGCGTACTTTGCCATCTTCCAAAATTTTGCCGGTACCGACGGCCATCACTTCGCCTTGGTCCGGTTTTTCGGTAGCGCTGTCAGGGATGACAATGCCGGACGCGGTTTTGCGTTCTTCTTCCATGCGCTTAACAATCACGCGGTCATGCAGGGGACGAATTTTCATCGAGTTCTCCTTTGGGTTTTGATGAGTTTGGGGACTGGGAATAGGTTTAGCACTCAATGGGCTAGAGTGCTAATAATAGGGCATGCGAAGTGTTTTTTCAAGTTCTGCCTGAGTTCGCTACTCACGCCTAACTTTTCGCCGCCGCACCTAAAATCTCATTTAATCAACTCACTACAAGTTTGTAGGCGCTAACTTTAAGGCCTGCACCTTATCGTTTAATAAATTTATCTTATTGATTTAATTGATATTATTATTGATTGCTGCGCGTTGCATGAATAGCACATTCATCGCCTGATTCGCATAAGAATGCGCTTGGTTGCTTGTGATGGCGAAAATTTAGACGATAATTAAAGCAGGGCGTTAGCGCAATATATCTCCTCCATTTATTGGATTGCATTATGAAAAAAAATCTCGCTTGTCTCTTGCTGGGCCTCCTATTTTTTTCCCTGCCCGCCGCAGCTGACCAGGCCGGCTGGTTCGTCGGGCTGAGTTTGGGTAAGAGTGGGCCGAGCTTTGAAACCACGCCGATTCAATCGATTCCCACCCGCGAAGATCGCGATAACGGTTACAAACTATGGGGCGGCTATAAATTCAACCGTAATTTCGGCGCGGAATTCAGCTACATCGAGTCGGGCAAACTATCGCTTTCGGGCACCGGCGATGTCCCGTGCGCGCCCGGCCTAGTCTGCCCGGCCGCGCCCGCCCTGCCTTATTCGCAACTCATTCGCTCCAAAGGCGTGCAGTTAGTAGGCACTGGCTCATTGCCCGTCACGTCAAAGTTTGGCTTGTTCGGTAAAGTCGGCGCGGTATATGCCGATACGGAAAACCAGTGCTTGGTCGGCAGCTTTTCCTGCTCATCGTCAGGCCGCAACGCCGACGTGACTTATGGTCTCGGTTTATCTTACGAGCTGGCAAAAAACTTCAGCGTACGCAGCGAATGGGAACGCATGCGCTTGGGCGACCGCGCACGCTTCGGCGAAAACGACGTGAATTTCTTCACCATTGGCGCCGGCTACAAATTTTAAGCTTGCGGCATTTCAACGACGGAAAGCCGGATTGCCTCCGGCTTTTTTGCTTTTGGCGCCTTGCCAACTGATGTACTATTCCACGCGTTAGTAATGCTTTGCTGTCTTTTTTATTCTCTTGGAGTTTCGTCATGACCCCTGCAAAAATTGTATTTGGCACATTAATTGGTCTGGCATCGTTAGTGGCCAGCGCCAATCCGTTTTACGGCGGCGGCAATATCGGCCTGACCAAACTGACCAATTGCGATCAAAACTGCACCGGCACCGGCTTCAATGCGTTGATCGGCTATCGCATCACCGATTATCTCAGCACCGAAGTCAGCTACGCCAAGCTGGGCAATTTTTCCGGCGGCAGCGCGAATAGCCGCGGTATTGCGCTTGTAACCTATTACCCGATCATCGGCGACTTATCCGCGATGGGCAGGCTAGGCGCCAACAAAACCGAATTCAGCAGAGACGGCGTCACCACCGACAGCAACGAATACAGCCTCGGCGTCGGCGCTACTTATCCACTCGGCCCCGGCGTCAGCGTGCGTGCGCAATGGGAATATTTTTTGATCAACAAACAATATAGTTCGCGCCCGCTTACCGTTGGCGCGGTGTGGAGTTTTTAAGCTGGATTGGCTGTGCGTGTTGTATAAAAGCCGGGCTTGCCCGGCTTTTTTTACAACTATTTGATTACATTAATTACTACTGTACGAAAAACAACACAAATTCCAGCGAAAGTGCCGCTTATGGCATTTTTGCTTGAACAAGTCTAAAGGAGGTGCGACAGTGCATTCGCTACTGCTAGCTGTATGCTGAACTGGCGTACAAAAATTTTTAACTGAAGAAAGGCAAGAACTAATGAAATTCACCACAACGATTGCAACCACACTTTTAATCGGCGCTGGCCTAATGAGCACTGCCGTTATGGCAGCGGGCCCAATGGCAGGTCAATGGTACGGCGGCGGCAATATCGGCCAATCAAAATTCAAAGATCTTTGCTCAGGTTTTGCTGGCCCATGTACCGACACTGACACCAGCTTCAAAATTTTCGGCGGCTACACTTTTAGCCCCAATGTTTCGGGCGAAATTGGCTATTTGGATATTGGCAAAGGTAAAATTTCGACGGGTGGCCCCACTCCCATTACCGCAAACCTCTCTGGCAATGCTCTTTATATCGACGCAGTGGGAAATTACCCTCTGGCTAACAATTTTTCCTTACTCGGAAGAATCGGTTTTGCCAATGCCAAGGCAAAAGCTACGGCCGGCTTAAACTCAGCCAGCGATTCAGTCACCAAACTCCATATCGGCGTCGGCGCAAGCTATGACATCAGCCCGATCCTTAGTTTGCGCGGTGAGTGGGAACAAGTTTCCGACTTTGCCGACAACTTCTCTGTTGGCGTCGCATTCAAGTTTTAATCGTTACACGATTTCTGTCATGACAAAGCCGGGCTTGCCCGGCTTTTTTTTGCGTCTTCACGCCGCGAAAAGGGTTGAACCTTGCCGCGCAGCTTCCTGTCACAGCCTACTCTGGCCATTAATATGAAAGGAAACCGCCATGACATTTACTCGTCTGATTTTCCCCGCGCTGATAACAGTCGCCGCGATATTCGCATCGCCCGCTTTTGCGGCAGGCCCGTATTACGGCGGCATATCGCTCGGCACATCTGACCTACAGGACTGCGCGGGCAATTGCAGCGACACCGGCATCAAGATTCTCGGCGGTTATCAAGTGACCCCTACAGTCGGCGTTGAACTTGCCTACACAGACCTAGGAAAATTTGGCAACAGTGTGCGCGCTTCCGCGCTGGGTATTGCTGCAGTAGGCAAATTCCCACTGGCAAATAATTTTTCTCTGCTTGGAAGGCTAGGTGTTAACAACGCGAGAATCAAAGTCGGTGGTAATTCTGATTCCAGTCTGCAGCTCGGTTACGGCATTGGTGCGGCGTATGCGCTGACACCAACGGTCGATCTACGTGGAGAGTGGGAGCGCATATCATTTGATACGGTAGATGGAAGTTTGTTGTCAGTTGGCGTAGTGATGAAGTTCTAAAAAATATCTTTCAAACGCAAAAATGCCGGCGTAAGCCGGCTGTTTTAATACACTATAACCATATAATTATATTGAATTTTATTAGTACATCGATTTACCTTTGTTGAGATTCATCCAGCCAAACCCGATGCGGTAAATTAACCAGATGCTTAACGCAAACACCCCCGCGAACACTACGACGTAGCCCAAGGCACCGACCAATATCACCAACAATACGGTGCTCAAAAGAAATAAAAATACCAGCGCCAACACCCAGAGCACTGCATACCAAAAGGTACGAATCTGCCAACGAAAATGCGATTCGAGATAAGTGCCCTTCACGTCGCTTTGTTTAACGTAATTGATAATCACCGCGATGATCGACGGCCAACCGGTGAGGAACATGCCAACGATTGTGGCCGCGCCGATAATGCCGGTAACAATACTAAAAGCGTGCAGGCCATAAATGATATGCGTGAGCTTGAGCAGCCCGTCAGTTGGCGCTGCGTCGATGGTAATGGGGTCTCGGTCAGCCATGTTGCCTCCTGTGTAAGCAAAAAAAATCAGCCCGTAGGCGTTAGCCTACAACGCTACGCACATAAATTCGCCGACAAACGCATGCGTGGTAAAAAATTTACTGCGCTGCGCTCGACTGCAGGTTTTTCGACAGCCGCTCAATCATTTGAAATTGAACCGCCAGCTCACCTTGCTCCGCCTTCAGTTTATTGAGGCGAAACTTCATCTCTTCGCCGCTCTCGTTAATGCGCGTGAGATTTTCGAGGCGCGATTGAATTTGCGTTTTGTAATCGCGAATCTGCGTCTCCAGCGGCAACGGAACCACCTTGGTCCATTGCTCTACTTCTTGCCGCGCGGTGTTAAAAATTTTGCGCGCCTCGTCGGCCAGGCTGGCGTAAAACTTTTTTACCAGATAGTTTTTCGGCGTCGCGATGTTAACCGGATCACGACAGAACGTATCGGTGTCCTGCTGCAATACGCGCAGGCGCAATTTATGGTTCGACATATCAAGCGGCGGAATGTCGAGTTGCTTAAACGAATATTTTTCATGGAACAGATCGTACGCTTCCTGCATGAGAATTTTCATCTCGGCGCTTTTTATTTCAATATTGGCGAACTCGGCGTTCATTGATTCGAGCAAGGAGCGCATGCCTTTATTCAGCCCTACCGTGGTCCAACTATTGTTGAGCGACGCTTGGCTGACCGCCAGCATGACTTCCAATTTGGTCTCGCCCAGCGCCTCGAGCAACCACTCGCGCTCTTTGGCGAACGCGTCGCGCGTCAGGCGATAATCGAGCAGCGAGGCGTTGTAGTCTTCTTTGTCCTGCGTAATTTTGTTCCATAAACGCGTGACGACTTCTTTGCTTTTGCCCGCCAGATCGGACACTTCGGTGGCTGAAGCACGATTGGTCGCGAGGCGATTGCGAATACTTTGGCGCGTGGCATCCATCATGGTGCCGATTTCTTTCAGCACCTTATCGGAAATAATTTTCCGCCGTGAGGGAATAATTTCGTCGGCGAGCAAACTTTCCAGGCGTGAAATGCCGCTCATTTGGATCATCGGCATGTCACCGCGAATTTTGCCCACCAGCGCTTTTTGCGCCGAGATGGCGAGCACGCGCGAGTTAGGAATATTCAACAACATCGAGGTATTTTCCGTCTGGCGCTGAATCGCTTGGGCGATTTCGTCCTGCGCTTTTAGGTCGTCCCACATCAAATCGATTTTGTTCAACACGGCGATGCGCTGGCTGACCGAGGCCGGCACATGCTTTTCCCACACCTGCATGTCGGAGCGCGTCACGCCGGTGTCGATGCCGAGCAAAAACAACACGGCATGCGCATTCGGAATCACGTTTAATGTCAGCTCCGGCTCCAGCCCCATCGCGTTCAGGCCCGGCGTATCGAGGATCGACAAGCCATTGGTCAGCAGTGGATGCGGATAGTTGATCATGGCGTAGCGCCACACCGGCACTTCGACTTTATCGTTGTCGTTGGTGACCATGTCGGGATTGTTTTCGTCCAGCAAGCCCATCATGCGCGCCTCGAGGGCGAAAATCTTTTTCGATTCGGCCAATGACATCATCGCTTGGCGCATCTCGGTGACAGACTCGATGTTGAGTGAAATCTTGCTCCACTCGATCGGCATTTCTTTCAGATGGCCGATGCTCTCGTCGCGAAAGCGCGTTTCGATCGGCAGCAATTTGACGTAGGGCGGCTCACTCGGATCGTGGAAAATTTCTGTCGGGCACATGGTAGTGCGGCCGATGTCGGACGGCAACAAACGTTGTTTGAAGCTGGAAAAAAACAGCGCATTAATCAGCTCGGTTTTGCCGCGTGAATATTCGGCCATGAACGCCAAGGTCAGCCGTCCGCTTTTCAGGCTTTCAATCAAATCGTAAAAACGCACGGAAAATTGCGCGTCGAGTTGGCCGGTCTGTTCTAGCCATGCGTGATATTCGGTGACGGAATGAATCAAGCCGTCGCGCCAGACACGAAAGCGCGACGATTCTTCTTCCAGCCGACTGGCAAACGTGCCGGTATTCATTTCCATTTAATGCGTGCTCCCATACAGCGTTGCTATAGTGCGCTAATAATATATAACTATTTGATTATATTCAATTTTATTATTTTCTGTTTCACGGTAAAAAATCCCCACTCAGCAAGCGCACCGCGTTTATTTCCAACCAGCGCAGCGGCAGCATGAGTATAAGCTGGCACACAACAAATACAACCAACGGCGACAAGTCCACGTTGCCCACTAGCGGCACACGTTTGCGAATCGGCTCCAGAAACGGCCGGGTCAAACTATTGAGCAGCGGCGACAGCGGATGATATGGATTAAACCAGCTCATGATGGCCTGCACGAACACGACGCAAATCACCAGATACACACACCATTTGAGGATCAGCACAACGGCGAGCAAAGCAATGACGGGAAATACATGCATGCCCGCCGACAAGGCAGGCAGGCTGCGCATCCCGATGATGAGCGTTTGTAAAATCACTTCGGCCAACCACGCGATAAACAACGACGCCAGGTCAAAGCCTTTCCAACCCGGGACAAATTTGCGCGCGGGCATCACGGCAAAATCGGTGACCGCGTTGACAAACTGCGCCAGCGGATTGCGCACCGGCGCGCGAAATACTTGCATAAAAAATCGCAGCAGCGCCGCCATCACAAATAAGTGAAAAATCGTTTCGAGCACAAATTGCAAGGCGTTAACAATCACGATTCGGTTATCCTCTCTTTATGCCTGACGTCCGAGCTCGTCGCCCAATTCTTTCGATCGTGCGGCGGCTTGTTTAATTGCTTCGACCATATGAGCCTTTAATTCTGCTGCGTCCATCACTGACAGCGCGCGCTCGGTGGTGCCGCCTTTTGATGTCACGCGCGCGCGCAACACCGACGCATCTTCAGTGCTTTCTGCTGCCAGCTTGGCGGCGCCAAGAAAGGTGCACACACCAAGACTGCGCGCGGCTTGGCTGGTGAGGCCTAACTCAACACCGGCTTGCTGCATGGCTTCGAGAAAATAAAATACATAGGCAGGGCCGCTGCCGGACAAGGCCGTCACGGCATCAAGATTATTTTCGTCGTCAAACCACATGGTCGCGCCGGCTGCACCGAGAACCGCTTGCGCGGCGTCTTTATGTTCTTTACTCACGCCGGGCATCGCATACAGCCCGGTCATACCCGCCAGCGCGAGCGCGGGCGTGTTGGGCATGGCGCGCACGATGTGCGTGTGGCCGCCGAGCCAGCGCGATAAATCTTGCGTGCGAATTCCTGCTGCAATGCTGATAATTAGTTGCGTGCCGACATGCGGCTTCAATGTGGCGCACACGTGCGCCATCTGCTGCGGCTTCACCGCCAGCACGATGATATCGCCGCCCGCCGTCGCCTCGGCCACGCTGGAGAAAACGGCGACGGCGTATTTTTTCTCTAAGGCTTCACGCGCTTCCGCCATAATTTCGACCACGCGGATTTCCTGCGCGTTGTAACCCTCGCGCAACAATCCGCCGATCAACGCGGAGGCCATATTGCCGCCGCCAATAAACGTCATAGTTTGATTCATTTTTTTCTTTCCCCAAAAATGGCGCTGCCGATACGGACATGCGTCGCGCCCTCGGCGATCGCCACCTTAAAATCACCTGACATCCCCATCGACAAAGTGTCGAGCGGGTAGCCTTGTTGTTTCAGTTGCTCAAATAAATTTTTCATTCGTCGAAAGGCCTGTCTTTGCTGGGTTTCGTCACTCACTGCTTCGGGAATCGCCATCAGACCACGCAAGCGTAACCTCGGTAATAAAGATACTTGTTGCGCTAATGCGGCGACGTGTTCCGGCGCAACCCCACTTTTACTCGCTTCGCCGCTCACATTCACTTGCAAACAAATATTGAGCGGCATTTTGCCCGCCGGTCGCGCTTCACTCAAACGCTCGGCAATTTTCACTCTATCGATTGATTGCACCCAATCAAAATACTCGGCGACGGGCCGCGTTTTGTTACTTTGTAGCGGGCCGATAAAATGCCATTCGAGCGCGTGATGCGGCAAGCTTTTAATTTTATCGACCCCTTCCTGCACATAATTTTCACCAAAAACTCGCTGTCCCGCCGCGATAGATTGTTCAATTAAATCAATAGATTGCATCTTACTCACGGCAATCAGTGTTACCGGCTCCTGCAGTGGCGCTTGCGCGGCGGCAATGTGTGACAGGGTTGCTTGCAAGTTTTCGGCGATTGTACTCATAATCTCACTTTGATTTTAGGTTCACGCTGTAATCCATTGATGAGTCAACAAAATGTCGAGTAGTGTAAAACAATTTCTGGCCACCTTCCTGGCCATTATATGTGCATTGGGCGTCTATGAATGGGTCAAAAGACCGCAAGATGTCGCGCGCAAACAGGAAATCGCCAATCTGAAAAAAGAAGCCACGTCCCTGAACGAAGAAGCGAATAAAATCGCGGAGAAAACGGTTGAGATTGAAAATAACCGCGTGCAAGCCGCAGCAGAGCAAAATAGTCGCAATCAGTCCGCCGCCGCCGCGACGGAAAATGCGCAGTCCGCGGCCCTGGCAAAAATGAGCGAGGAAACCGATAAACTAAAATTAGAAGCGAAAAAAATCGCCGACAAAACGCTTGAAATGGACGTCGCCCGACAAAAAACAGCCGAAGAACTGAATGCGCGCTATAAGGCGGCCTATTTAGCGGAAGGCGTACAAGCGGCCGCAATGGCAAAAATTGCGGTGGCAGAATATCAGCAAACCGAAAACAAATTACCCAAAAACAATCGCGAAGCCGGGCTGGCGGCACCGACCCAATATCAAGGCCGCGCGCTGACACGGCTGGAGTTGACGGCGGGTGGCATTATCAATTTACACTACAATGAAAATTCCGGCGTCCCCGATGGTTTAATTCGCCTGACGCCAAGTGTCAAAAACGCCCATATGCCATTGACATGGACCTGCACCTCGCCAAATATACAGGGCATCGCCTTGATATTGCCGCAGTGCGAATATGTCGGTTAAAGCTGATTCATCGTATAGTTAGCCGGGATAGTCCCCCTGCTCTCTATTCTGGCCTCACTATTTGCATCACTTTCATTTTTTTGCGTATGACTTAATTCGAAAGATACCCCATGGAAATTGCAGAACTGCTGGCCTTCTCGGTCAAAAATAAAGCCTCCGACTTGCACCTCTCCGCCGGCATGCCGCCGATGATCCGCGTGCATGGCGACGTGCGCAAAATCAACGTGCCGGCGCTGGAACACAAAGACGTGCATGGCATGGTGTACGACATCATGAACGACCAGCAGCGCAAACAATACGAAGAAAATCTGGAATGCGACTTTTCGTTTGAGATCCCCAATCTCGCGCGCTTCCGCGTCAACGCGTTTAATCAACAGCGCGGTGCCGGCGCGGTGATGCGGACCATTCCTTCCAAAGTATTGTCGCTCGAACAACTCGGCGCGCCGAAAATTTTCTCCGAAATCATCAATCAACCGCGCGGATTAGTGTTGGTCACCGGCCCGACCGGATCGGGCAAATCGACCACCCTGGCGGCGATGATCAACCACATCAATGACAACGATTACAGCCATATTCTCACCGTCGAAGACCCGATCGAATTTGTCCATGAGAGCAAGAAATGCTTGATCAACCAGCGCGAAGTCGGCCCGCATACGCTGTCTTTTTCAAACGCGCTGCGCTCGGCGCTGCGCGAAGATCCGGACATTATTCTGGTCGGCGAGATGCGTGACCTGGAAACGATCCGGCTGGCGCTGACCGCCGCGGAAACGGGGCACCTGGTGTTCGGCACCTTGCACACCACCTCCGCCGCAA
>JAYVJD010000070.1:0-13966 GCA_043769625.1 Pseudomonadota bacterium
TAGTTTATTGCGCGTGAATTCGGTTACGGGCCGTTTTAAGCAGCTATTCGCCAAAACGCAGGATGATATTAAGGAGTGGGCAATAGATTCGCTGGGTGAACCAAGAGCGGGCTTGTCTTTGAACAAAGGAAGGGCGGCAGTGCACCTGCGCAGTCAGGATGGGGACAAATGGGAAAAGCTCAACGATTTCGATTCTTTGCGAGAGGCTGGTTTTTCTCCCACATCTTTCGGCCCTGACGGTAATTTATATGTTTCTACTCGTGGCGATAAAGACACCACGGCAGTATATCGTTTTGACTTGAAAACTAGAAAAATCGAAACTGAGCCGGTTATTTCGTTGAAAGGCTACGATTTTTCCGGGCAGTTGGTATATGACTACAATAAAAAGCGTTTAGTTGGCCTGCATTACGAAACCGACGCAAAGAACTCTTTATGGATCGATAAAGAACTTAAAGAGGTACAGAAAAAAATCGATGCGTTATTGCCCACGACCAATAATTACCTCGATTTTGGGAGCTCAGCAGAAAACAAAACCTTTTTAGTTGCCTCGTTTTCTGACCGCCAGCCAATACAAATGTATCTTTACGATAAATCCAGCAACACTCTGGATTTACTCGGGCGGGCGCGCCCGCAAATTAATCCGGCAGAAATGGGCGTTACAGAGCCGGTGCGCTACAGGGCTCGCGATGGTTTGGAAATCCCGGGTTACTTGACTTTGCCAGCCGGCAAAAAGAAAAATTTGCCTATGGTGGTCTTAGTGCATGGTGGGCCGACGGCACGCAATAATTGGGAATGGAATCGGGAGCGGCAGTTCTTGGCGTCGCGCGGCTATGCTGTCCTCGAACCGGATTTTCGCGGCAGTATCGGATATGGACACAAGCTTTTCTCCGCCGGCTGGAAGCAGTGGGGATTGGCTATGCAGGATGACGTTGCCGATGGGACTAAATGGGCGATAGCGCAGGGCATCGCCGATCCTAAGCGCGTTTGTATCGCCGGTGCGAGTTATGGCGGTTACGCTACGTTGATGGGGCTGATTAACGACCCTGATTTGTATAAATGCGGCATCAATTGGGTTGGCGTAACTGATCTCAATATGTTATTCGACGTCGCTTGGAGCGATATCGGGGAAGAAGGTACAAAATATTTCTTGCCGGTAATTGCCGGCGATCAAACCAAGGACGTCGCGCAATTCAAGGCTACTTCGCCGTTGGAGAATGCATCGAAAATCAAGCAGCCGTTGATATTGGCCTACGGCGGTGCTGACGTTCGCGTGCCCTTGGTGCACGGAACCCGGTTCCGCGATGCCGTGATGAAAAGCAACCCGAATGTTGAATGGATTCAGTATGCGGAAGAGGGCCATGGCTGGCGTACACTAAAAAACAACGTCGATTTCTGGACGCGTGTTGAAAAATTCCTGGAAAAAAATATCGGCGCAACACAATAATGCTTATTTAATAGCCTATTGATTAAATTAATGTTTTTATTGTATTCCTATGCTGTAATTTGACTTGCCTGGTGACAAATTTGTCATCGGGCTGTTTTTTGATTACATTTCCTCTTCCTGTTTTTTTATAAATAGATTGCCCTTATGCAACACAAAACCGACGACGTCCGCATTAAAGAAATTAAAGAACTCCTGCCCCCTGCACACGTTTTTCGTGAATTTCCGCTTAACGACAATGCCTCCGAAACGGTGTATCAAGCGCGGCAGGCGATTCATCGCATTCTGCACGGCGCGGATGATCGTTTGCTGGTCGTGATCGGCCCGTGTTCGATACACGATTACGCCGCGGCGAAAGAGTACGCGGGAAAACTGAAATCTTTGCGCGATAAATTAAGCGGCGATTTGTTGATCGTGATGCGCGTGTACTTTGAAAAGCCGCGCACCACGGTTGGCTGGAAAGGCTTGATTAATGATCCTGCGCTCGACGGCAGTTTCAAAATCAACGATGGCTTGCGTCTCGCGCGCCGGTTGTTGTTGGAAATTAATGACATGGGTTTGCCTGCGGGCACCGAGTTTCTCGATCTGATCACGCCGCAATATGTGGCCGACCTGATTAGCTGGGGTGCCATCGGCGCACGCACGACGGAATCGCAAGTGCATCGCGAGTTGGCATCGGGCTTGAGTTCGCCGGTCGGGTTTAAAAACGGCACCGACGGTAATCTCAAAATCGCCGTCGATGCGATACGCGCGTCGCAGCAGCCGCATCACTTTTTATCCGTCACCAAAGCTGGGCACTCGGCGATTGTTTCGACGCTCGGCAACGAAGACTGCCATCTCATTTTGCGCGGCGGCAAGCAGCCGAATTTTGATGCGGCGAGCGTCGAACAGTCGGCGAAAGAACTCGGCTCGGCCGGATTGGCGGCGCGCTTGATGATTGATTTCTCGCATGCGAATAGCTCGAAGGATTATCAAAAACAGATGGCGGTGACGGAAAATGTCAGCGCGCAAATCGCCGGTGGCGACGAGCGCATTGTTGGCGTCATGGTGGAAAGTCATCTCAAGCCCGGACGGCAAGATCTGGTCGAAGGTAAACCTTTGGCGTACGGGCAAAGCATCACGGATGCCTGCCTCGGCTGGGAAGACAGCGAAAAAGTGCTCGCCACGCTCGCATATTCTGTACGCAAACGCCGCCTCGCAAGAGACGCAAAAACCGATTAGTGTTTATCTGGAATTTTCTTTTTGGCATATTTTTCGTTTGCGCCATGCCCACTTCGGCATGGTCGCAAATGAATCTGAAAGATGACGCAGGGCATGTCGTCCAGCTGAAAACCCCCGCCACGCGCATTGTCACTCTCGCACCGTTTCTGACTGAGCTTGTTTACGCAGCTGGTGCGGGCGATAAACTCGCTGCTGTCAGTTCGTATAGCGATTTCCCCGCTGAAGCGAAACTAAAGCCCGTTATCGGCGATGCTTCTGCTATCGACATGGAACGTCTGCTGGCGCTAAAGCCAGAGGTGGTGATCGCCTGGAAAAGTGGTGGACACACGGCGGATACCGAGCGAATAACAAAATACGGCATGCAGGTTTTTGTCATCCATGCCGAGAGGATTGCCGATATCCCGCGTGCGCTGCGTAACATCGGCCTGCTCACGGGCACGACGAACGAGGCAGAATTAGCTGCGAAGAACTTCGAGCAGCGTTTGCATTTACTGCGCCAAACCTATGCGACCAACCCAACCCAAAGTGTTTTCTTTGAAATCTGGCACAGGCCGCTGATCACTGTCAGCGGCAAACATTTCATCAGTGAAGCGATGGAAATTTGTGGGGCCAGGAATATTTTTGCTGGTGTGAGCGCGCTGGTACCGACGGTAGGATTGGAGTCGATTTATGCGGAGAACCCGCAAGTAATTATCAGCAGCACCTCAGCGCGCGAGCAAGATGCGATCGAACCCTGGCGTTTGCACAGAAAGTTATTAGCAGTGAAAAATAAAAATATTTTCTCGCTGGATCCCGATATCATTCAGCGGCAAACGCCGCGCATATTGAATGGCGTGCAAATGATGTGTGAATATTTAAACGCTATGAAATAAAACTTCTCTAGATCAATCTATTTTGATAGATTGCGTACCGAACGTCGGGGGCATCAGCAACACTGAGTTGTGCTCAGTTAAGTGCTTTGATTTTAATAATATTTTTGGCTTAAATTAATGTTGAATAAATTGGCGCAGCGGTTAATCTCGGCGCGTGTTGTATTGCTTTCTGTATTCTTGGCAACGAGCTTTGGAACTCTGATCGCCTTCTATTTACCCTGGTCTGGTTCGCCATTCCTGAAGGCAATTTTGGCAGGGGGTGGGTTCAGTTTAGTTTTTCTCGGCCTGCTGCTAGCCATCCTGCGGCAGCCGAACCCCCTCGATGCGCCCACTCATCTTAAAGCGCTTGCGCTGCAGAAACTACAAGTCAAATATCTAGCCGTGATTGAACATGCACGCGAAGTGATGTTCCAGATTTCTCCGTCCGGCGATTGGACATTTCTCAATCCGGAGTGGGAACGGCTGACGGGTTTCACCGTGCAACAAACGCTAGGCACAAATTTCATTGACTACGTTTATGCCAACGATCGTCCACGCACGCAAGACATATTTAACTCTTTGATGGCCGGTGACCGCGACACATTACACCGCATGGTGCGCTGGCCGACGCAGTCCGGCGAGTTTCTCTGGGTGGACATTTTTGCCCGGCCCTCATTCGACAGCAACGGCGCAGTGGTTAGCGTAGAGGGAAGCTTTACCGATGTCACTGAGCGCGTCAAGGCGGTAGATGCGCTGCAAGCGAGCGAAGAAAAATATCGTCTTCTATGCAATACCTCCACCGACACAATAATTATGATGGATAAAACGGGCAGCATCGATTATGTTAATCCGGCTGTGACCGCGCTGTTCGGCTACACGCCGGAGCAATTGATCGGACAAAATATTAGTCTGCTGCAACCTGAACGCATGCGCGAAGCGCATCGTCGTGGTATGCAGCGATATCTAGAGCATGGGCTGAAAAAACTCGATTGGCGTTCAACCGAAGTGGTTGGGCTGCATATCGAAGGAAGCGAGTTTCCGCTTGAAATTGCGTTCAGCAATTTTGATTTTGATCATAAAGAAATGTTTATCGGGTTTATGCGCAACATTTCCCTGCGCAAGCAAGCCGAACAGGACTTACGCAGCAGTGAGCAGCGTTATGCCCTGGCGATCACCGGTTCCAATACGGCGATCTGGGATTGGAATATTGTAACTGGTGAGCTGTATTATTCGGCGCGCTGGAAAGAGATCCTCGGCTATCAGGAACACGAAATAGTCGGCAGCATGGATGAATTCGAATCGCGCCTGTACCCGGACGACCGGGAGGCCGGTGTTCGATCGGTGAAGGATCATTTCAAAACGCGCGCGCCGTTTGCTAGTGAATTCCGCATACGCGCAAAGGACGGGTCTTATCTTTGGATTAAGGCATTGGGGCAGGCTGTCTGGGATAAAACGGGCCGCGCTACGCGCATGGCAGGAACCGTATTTGATATTACTGCGCGCAAACACGCTGAACTAGATGCAGGGGAAAATGCCTAGTTGCTTCAATGCGGCGAGATCCGTGTCGTTGCATTGAAAATTACGACTGTATTCAGCGCATTTGGCAAACTCTTGCCGTAATGAGACGGCAAACCAGCAGACGAGCGAAATACTATTTCGCTTGCCAGTACACGTCGTTCACGCCAAGCTCGCGATTGATCACGCGGCATAAAATGAATAGCAAATCCGAAAGCCGATTCAGATATTGAATCGCCAACGGCGACAAATTTTCTTTGTGTGCTAATGCGACCACGCTGCGTTCTGCGCGGCGCGCCACGGTGCGTGCGACATGACACAGCGCCGCCGCGCGCGATCCGCCGGGCAAAATAAAATCTTTCAACGGCGGCAGTGATGCGTTGTGTTGTTCAATCAAAGCATCCAGGCGCGCCAAATGATTTTCTGTCAACGACACATGGCCAGGAATGGCGAGCTCGCCGCCGAGATCGAATAACTCGTGTTGGCAGTTGGATAGCGCGGTAGAAATATTCAGCGGCAATTTTTCAGCCAGCAAGACGCCGAGCGCGCTATTCAGTTCATCCACATCGCCCAGCGCCGCAATGCGCACGCTGTCTTTGCCCACGCGCGAGCCATCGGCCAGGGCCGTGGTGCCATCGTCGCCGGTGCGGGTGGTAATTTTAGTCAGCCGGTTGGCCATAGATGTCTCCGTTAGCAGGGGGGGTTGCAGCGAATTATAGCCTGTCGGCAACGGGGGGAAATGCGGTATTATGGCAGCGTTACTTCAACTAATAATGAGCCATGAAAATTACTTTTCTTGATTTTGAGCAGCCAGTCGCAGAGCTGGAAAACAAAATCGAAGAACTGCGCTTTGTGCAGGACGATTCCGTAGTGGATATTTCCTCGGAAATCGACCGCCTGCAAAAGAAAAGCCAAACCATGACCAAGGATATTTACGCCAAGCTCAATGCCTGGCAAATCTCCCAGGTCGCGCGCCATCCGCAACGTCCTTATACCCTCGATTACGCGCAGCTCATGTTCACCGACTTTCAGGAGTTGCATGGCGATCGTGCGTTTGCTGATGATCAAGCGATAGTCGGCGGTCTTGCGCGTTTTAATGGACAAACGGTGATGATTATCGGTCACCAAAAAGGCCGCGATACCAAAGAAAAAATCGTGCGCAATTTCGGCATGCCGCGCCCGGAAGGTTATCGCAAAGCTTTACGCTTGATGAAACTGGCGGAGAAATTTGGCGTGCCGTTGTTTACCTTTATTGATACGCCCGGTGCATTTCCCGGTATCGACGCAGAAGAGCGCGGACAGTCGGAAGCTATCGGGCGTAACTTATATGAAATGGCGAAGCTGCGCGTGCCAATTGTTTGCACCGTGGTGGGCGAGGGCGGTTCCGGCGGCGCGCTGGCGATTGGTGTCGGCGACGCAATGTTGATGTTGCAATACTCGACTTACTCAGTCATTTCCCCCGAAGGCTGCGCGGCGATTTTATGGAAGAGCGCCGACAACACGGCAGAAGCGGCAGAAGCGTTGGGTATTACCTCCACGCGTTTAAAATCTCTCGGCCTGGTCGATAAAATTATCAATGAACCGCTCGGCGGCGCGCATCGCGATTACGACGACATGGCGAAGTCGTTGAAAAAAGTATTGCAGGATACTTTGCGTGGATTACAGGATAAGCCGATTGATAAATTACTTGAGTCACGTTATCAACGACTTATGGAATACGGCAAGTTCAAAGAAGTAGAGCAGAAGTAATTCGGTTTTTTGCGCAAAATTTTCCGCATTCGCGCACATTATGTCTTCTCCAGATTTATTCATTACGCATTCAGCGCAACTCAAAAAAATCATTCGGCCCGGTTCGCGGGTATGCGTCGGGCTTTCCGGCGGTCTCGATTCCGTGGTGTTGCTCGATTTATTGAATAGGATGCAACCTATTGATTTATTTGAACTATTTGCCATGCATGTGAATCATCAATTAAGTCCGAATGCTCGTCAATGGGCGCAGTTTTGCGCTGACTTATGCGCCCAAAAAAATATCCCTTTGCATATTGAAACTGTCAACGTCGCACGCGATAGTGGTCTCGGCATTGAAGCGACTGCGCGTGAGGCGCGTTATCTGGTATTCAAAAAACAGAACGCCGATGTCATCGCGCTGGCGCATCACGCGGATGATCAAGCCGAAACTTTGTTGCTGCAATTGCTGCGCGGCGCGGGCGTAAGGGGGGCGTCGGCGATGCCGATGATGAGCGACGGCCAGCCCGCTATCGTGCGTCCGTTGCTTGATGTGACGCGCAACGAGTTGGAACAGTACGCGGCGCAACGCGGCTTAAAATGGATTACCGATGAATCCAACGCTGACATTCGCTACGACCGTAATTATGTGCGGCATCAAGTGATGCCGCAGATAGCAAAACGTTTTCCCGCCTATCGCGCTACGTTGAGTCGCGCTGCGCAACATTTTGCCGAGGCGGCGCAACTGCTCGGTGAACTCGCCGCTATCGATGCAAAAGCTGCGATGGATGGCGATAAGCTTTCTCAGTCTGCCATTGGGCAATTAACGCATGCACGCGCAAAAAATTTGCTGCGCTATTTTCTTGCGCAACATCAAGTAACCATGCCACAAGCCGCGCGTCTTGATGAATTAGTGCGGCAATTACAAACTAGTGAACGTGACGCCGAGATCGGTGCAGAGCTCGGAGAGCACGAAGTGCGCGCCTGGCGCGGTAGTATTTATCTTGTCGATCGTCTATTGCTGTCGGAAGATTTTCAGCTTGTGTGGAATGGCGAAAGCGAAATAAAACTTCCGGCCAAAATGGGTGTGTTGAAATTCACGCCAACCAAAGAGCCGGGTATCAGCGCAGAAAAATTAAAAAGCGCCACAGTGACGGTGCGCACGCGCTGCGGCGGCGAAACGCTCCAACTCGCCGCCAATCGACCGCGCCGCACGCTGAAAAATTTATTGCAGGAGTCGGCCGTGCCGCCGTGGCAGCGCGAACGCTTGCCCTTATTATTTTGCGGCGATGAATTGGTCTGGGTGGCGGGTATTGGCACCGATATAAATTTCCAGGCGGTCAGCGGCGAGTTGCGCTCTCGCGTTGACTGGATTCGCTGACGTATTCCTTCGCACGAAAGTTTGGTGTACGATTGCGATGCTTGAAATAAAAAATAATGTAAGTAATTGATTATATTGAACTATTTAATATTCACTACTCTCGGGGACACCTATGAAACAGAAATTATTGACTATCGCTTTATCAGCATTGGCTTTGTTGGGCGCTGCTGCAGTGCAAGCAGACGACTATCCTTCCAAGCCGATTACCATGATCGTGCCCTTCGCCGCAGGCGGACCGACCGACACCGTGGCACGTTTGATCGCGCAATCGATGAGCGTAGAAATGAAACAAGCCATCAACGTGGAAAACGTCGCCGGTGCCGGCGGTACTTTGGCTGCCGGTCGCGTGGCGCGCTCACCTGGCGATGGCTACACTATTTTCTTGCATCACATCGGCCATTCCACCGCGCCTGCGTTGTATCGCAAATTGCCTTATAACGCGATTGACGATTTCGAGCCGATTGGTTTGGTCACGGATGTGCCGATGACGCTGATCGCGAAAAAAGATTTTCCGCCGAACAATATGGCTGAGCTGATTACGTATCTCAAAGCCAATAAAGATAAAGTGAATTACGCCAACGCCGGTTTGGGTTCCGCATCGCATTTGTGCGGCATGTTGTTCATGAGCGCAATTGAAACCGACCTGACCACCATTCCTTATAAAGGCACGGGCCCGGCGATGAACGATATCCTCGGCGGCCAGGTTGAGTTGATGTGCGACCAGACCACCAACACCACGCCGCAAATCAAAGCCGGCAAAGTGAAGGTGTATGGCGTCACCACTAAAACTCGCGTGCCGTCGCTAAAAGATGTTCCGACCATCGCAGAAGGCGGCGTGAAAAACTTTGAAGTGGCCGTGTGGCACGGTTTGTACGCGCCGAAAGCCACGCCTAAGCCGGTTATCGACAAGCTGAACAAAGCCTTGAACGTAGCATTGAAAGACGCCAACGTGAAGCAGCGATTTGCTGACTTGGGCACTGAGCCAACGACGGAAGACCACGCCACACCCGAAGCTTTACGCACGCATTTGAAAGCAGAAGTGGCGAAATGGGGCCCGATTATTAAAAAGGCCGGTCAATACGCCGACTGATTTTTATTGTCTGGTTTACATCAAACGGCTCCTCGCGGAGCCGTTTTTATTCCTAGCCGCGTAAGGCTCCGGCGTGTAAAATTAGCACTCAGATCAAAACGGTTATCCGCTTAATGTTAAGCGAGTTAACTCTCGACAGGGGAGATCCAGCTTGACTTCATTCATACGCAACCCAAAAGATTTTTACACCGGTTTGCTTTATGTCGCCTTCGGCGTGGCCGGGCTCTACATCGCCAAAGACTACGGCATGGGTAACACCTCCAAGATGGGCGCCGGCTATTTCCCGATGGTGTTGAGCGGCTTGTTAACGCTGTTCGGCGTGATCGCGCTGGTGCGTTCGTTCATTCGCCCTGGAGAGTCGCTCGGCGAATTCGGCTGGAAAGCCTGTCTGCATATCTGCGGCGGCGTGGTGTTGTTTGGCGTGCTGCTGGTTCCCGCCGGCTTCATCATCGCATTGCTGGCGCTAATTCTGGTTAGCGCGTCAGGCAGCGCACATTTCAAATTTTCCTGGCGAGCGTCTTTAGCCCTGGTTGGCTTGATTGTGTTTTGCTCGCTGGTATTTATCAAAGGTTTGAAAGTGCCGATTCAGCTGCTTGGCACCTGGGTCGGACAATAAGGAAACACGATGGAATTGCTCAATAATTTATTTCTCGGCCTGCAGACGGCCGGGGGTCTTACGAATTTGTTTTACTGTTTGGTGGGCGTATTTCTCGGCACGGCTATCGGCGTGTTGCCCGGTCTCGGCCCGGTCGCTACCATCGCCATGTTGTTGCCGGTGACGTTTGGTTTGCCGCCGGTTTCGGCGCTCATCATGTTGTCGGGCATTTATTACGGCGCGCAATACGGCGGCTCGACCACGGCGATACTGGTGAATTTGCCCGGTGAATCTTCTTCTGTCGTGACCGCGCTGGATGGTTATCAACTCGCGCGCCAAGGTCACGCGGGCAGGGCACTGTCCGTCGCTGCGATCAGTTCGTTTTTCGCCGGCACGGTTTGCACTTTGCTGATTGCACTGTTCGCGCCACCGCTGGCGGAAGTTGCGTTGAAGTTTGGCCCGGCCGAATATTTTTCCTTGATGGTGTTGGGCTTGGTGGCGTCCATCGTGCTGGCCAGCGGTTCGCTGCTGCACGCGCTCGGCATGATCGTGCTCGGCCTGTTGTTAGGCTTGGTTGGCACCGACGTCAATTCCGGTATGGCGCGCTATAGTTTTGACGTGCCCGAGTTGGCCGACGGCATTAACTTTGTAATTGTCGCGATGGGCGTATTCGGCCTCGGCGAAATCATCAGCAACTTGCAACACGAAGCGACGCGCTCGACGGTGATGAGCAAGGTCACTGGCTTAATGCCGACCAAAGAAGATTTTAAGCGCTGCCTCGCGCCGGTGTTACGCGGCACCGCGCTCGGCGCAATATTGGGGATTTTGCCCGGCGGCGGCGCGATGCTGGCGTCCTTCTCCGCTTATTCGCTAGAAAAGAAAGTGTCCAAAAATTCCGCCATGTTCGGCAAAGGCGCAATCGAAGGCGTCGCCGCGCCGGAAGCGGCGAATAACGCCGGCGCGCAAACTTCCTTCATCCCCATGCTCACCCTCGGTATTCCGTCTAACCCGGTGATGGCGTTGATGATCGGCGCGATGATTATGCAAGGCATTCAACCCGGACCGTCGGTCATGACCGAACAGCCGGCACTGTTCTGGGGTTTGATCGTGTCGATGTGGATCGGCAATATCATGTTGCTGATTTTGAATCTGCCGCTGATCGGCCTATGGGTGAAAATGATTTCCATCCCTTATCACTTCCTCTATCCGGCGATATTAGTGTTTTGCGCTATCGGCACATTTAGTTTGAGCAATAGTTCTTACGACGTCTATCTCATGGCCTTGTTCGGATTTATTGGTTATATTTTTCACAAGCTCGGTTGCGAGCCGGCGCCGATGCTGCTCGGGTTTATCCTCGGCCCGATGATGGAAGAATATTTGCGCCGCGCACTGGCGATTTCCCGTGGCGATGCGAGCGTGTTCATTACGCGTCCGATCAGCGCCACTATGTTGCTGATGGCCGCGATTGCGTTGACCGTGGTGTTGTTGCCCGCCTTGCGCAAGAAGCGTGAAGAAGCGTTTAAAGAAGAAGATTAATTTTCGCCGCCTGCTCGTGCGAGCTACCAAGCAGCGCGAATAATGGGCAAACAGTAATAAGCTCATTATTCGCGTAACTTATTGATTAAATTAATTATTTTTGCGTGCTTTACACACGTTTCAAGACCCGCGCTTGCGGTAAACTGCCTGCTATCTTCCCTCTGATTTTTCAACCATTGTTGAACCAATAATGAAAAATATGCCGCAGCGATTGTCTGATTTGGCGGGCCTGTTGCTCGCCGTTGCGCTGCTCGCGTTGTTGGCTTCCTCGTTGCTACATCATGCCCAAGCATTGTTGTGGATGCCCGCATTTTTGCGCACGGTAAACATCAGCCTGTTGCACCAATTCGCCGCAGACGCGCTCATCGCCATGTGCTTACTCGCGGCGGCGCGCGCGGCGTGGTTACCGCTGCCGCGTTGGCTGATTATTTTGGGTCTGCTGTTGGCGTCGTTGTTAATCATCAGTGGGCTATGGCAAGCTTACTTATCGTTGAGCGAAGCGGCCAATCTTCGCCTGGTGTTTTGCATGATTCCCGTCTCGGCGGCGATGATGCTGTGCGGATTTTTAGCGCAGCTACAACGCGCCGATGCCCGTGCGCAAAATTACTTCCCGCTCGACATGAAAAGTGGCGGCATAAAAATGGCCTTGTTATTTGGCGCAGGTTCTTTTATCTGGGCGGTGTTTAAGCTCGGTGCCGATTGGACCGTTTCCGTGCGCTATTTTTTCGATAGCCTCGATCAATTTACCCTGATGACCGTACCGTTTTTAGTGCTCGCCAGCGTGATGATGAATCCCGCGCGGCGCAGCGGCAACATCGTGCCGTTTGCTCTGCTCGCATTATTATTGTCGGTGCTGATTGGCGTCTCACCGGGCCGATTTTTTTTCGCGCTCATGGTCCCCGCCGCAATGGTGGCGCTGTGCCTTTGGTTCGCGCAAGCAAAAAATAGTCTGCGCTGGCAAAATCATTTTTGGGGTCAATGGTTCATGTATGGCGCCGTGAGTGCCTTATTCATCGGTGCCATGTTGATCGCTTATGTTTCGCTTGCAGAAGGCGCAGCGTTAGCCGCAGTCGTGGTTTTCGCCGCGCACTATTGGCTGGAAGGGCGCTCGAACACGCGCGCGATAGGGAAATTTTTTTCCGACAGCGCCGCGCAAAGCGGCAGTTGGCTATTCAGCGGCGCGATGGTGTTGGTCGGGGCAAACATGGTGGGTGACCTAAACTGGCTAAGCAAAAGTGCAGAAGAAATGACATGGCTAAAAACACAGCCCATTGTATTTTTATTGGCGCTCTGTTTGCCCGTATCGACGTCGGCCTATTTCATCGGCCCGATCGCCGCGACCATCATCGCCGCAACCTTCCTCGTTCCTGTCGCCACCGGTCTATCGGTATCGCCAGTACAACTCGGTGTAATGATACTGCTCAACGTAGCGCTGGTAAAAGTGCTCCACGCCTATCAACAGCGCGCATCATCAAACGACACAACATTCCGACTGCGACGCGCATTGCTGAGCACTTTGGTGGTAATAGTGTTGGTCGCATGGATGCCGAAATTGTCTTTGCGTTTGCCGCTGTATATTTTTGGTGGGGCGGGGTAAGAAAATTTTAGTCCGTCTATTTTTCGTCTGAATTTAAAAATCAAAAATAATTCGATTCGCTATTCCTTTGAATCAATTCAAATTATTGCTTCGCACCACATATAAAAATTGCATAAATATAAAACTCGGTTATTCTAAATTTAGTCTCAACTTAAGACTGTGTCTGCACGTAAGTTCAGTGACAATAGATTTTCAGCCGCATTATCATCGATAAAAATTGAATAATTTTTGGGAGAAAATAATGAAACAAAAAGGCGAAGTAACTAAAATTATTCACAGCACAGCACAGCACAGCACAGCACAGCACAGCACAGCACAGCTCGCGAAAATTTGAATGTCATCAGCTCGCTCCTCCCAAATTTCCGCCCAGTCTTCAAATTAAGAAAATGCTTAGCCGTGGCGTTGATTCAAAGTCTCGTTTTGCAACCTTTGGTGCTTTTCCCTGTTTCGGCTTTAGCGCAAGTTGCTGACTCCAGAGATTTCTTGGAAGGAAGTTCTCCATGCGATAGGCCGAAAGAACCGCCTGTTGAGCCTGAAAAGCCCGACCAAGAACAGACTCCTGATCAGGTTACTGATTCTTATTCTGAAGGACCATACATGGGTGAGCCTAATCCAGGTACTGCGGAAGGGGGCGACAACGGTGACGGAGGTAGTGGTGGGCCTGGTTCATCTGGTAATGAACGAGGTAACGATGGCAATGATGAGCAAAATAATAATCAGTCAGCTATCATTGCTGCTGAGAATTTTTCGACTGCCAAATTTTCATCCGTTCATGATGGAATTAATCTTGCAACCAACGACAAGCAATACACCCAAGTCGATTACGTTTCTTATGGCGCTGCTTCATTAAGAGTCGCCAGAACTTACCATAGCAACCCTTCTGCCAACACGGCAGCGGTGAAGATGCTGATGGGCACTGGCTGGCATGGCTATTATGATCGCTCACTAGTAGCGGTCTCGGCCACTCAAGTTAACCTCCACCGCGCAAATGGCCAAGTCCTCATTTTCAATCTG
>JAYVJD010000071.1:0-2017 GCA_043769625.1 Pseudomonadota bacterium
GTTGGAAAATCGCAATACTTTATTGCAAGATCTGTCGGTGAGTTTAAAGGCGGTGATCGCATTACGTTTAATGCCCGGCAAAGACGGCAAGCGCGTTCCGGCGTACGAATTATTGGTCAACACGCAGCGCGTAGCGGATTTGATCGAGCGCGGCTCAGTCGGCGAAATCAAAGCGGCAATGCAAGAAAGTTTGTCGCCGAGCTTGATGAATTTTGACCAATCCATACTCAAATTATTTCGCTCCGGCCGCATCACCTGGGAGACGGCGCTGGCCAACGCCGAATCGCCGACTAATATGTCGCTACAGGTCAACAGCACCGAGGTCGACGCGGCGCGAAAAGTCGCCGCGCCTCCGCCCAAGCCCGGCGAAATCTCCTTTGACTTTAGTTTGCCAAGCGGCGAGTTGCCAGCCGTTCAGCAAATATTGGTCGCGTCGGAAATACTCAATCAAGATGTGCTTGCTGGTCTTGGCGTATCGATGTCATCCTGAATTTCCGCTGATCGTCGCGGCGAATCGTGACGAGTTTTTTGCACGGCCTACGGCGCCCGCCGATTATTGGCACGACCAACCCAATATCCTCGCCGGACGGGACTTAGAACACGGCGGAACGTGGATGGGACTGAACAAAAATGGCCGCTTCGCCGCGCTCACCAACGTGCGCGATCCGCGTTCTTTCCGCAGCACGGCAAAATCACGTGGGCTGATTACGTCAAATTTTCTGAGCAGTCGACAATCGCCGCAGCAATTTCTAACTGATTTGGCGCGCGAGTGCGACGACTTCAACGGATTTAATTTGGTCCTCGGCGATAACGGTAAGCTGTTTTACTTCAACAACACAATAAAAAAAACACTCGAAATGGCGCCGGGCATACACGGACTTAGCAACGATCAACTCAACACGCCGTGGCCGAAAGTCGTCCGCGCAAAAACGGCATTGCCGCGAGCAATAAGCGACATCGAAAAACCGTTGGAAGCGCCGCTGTTCGCATTACTTCGCGACGCAACGCCGGCGCACGATAGCGAATTACCCGACACCGGCGTAGGCGTGGAAAAAGAGCGTTGGCTGTCGCCGATTTTTATTCGCACCCACGGATACGGGACGCGCAGTTCTACGTTGCTGCTTGCTCGTCAAGACGGTGAAACTCAATATCTTGAGCGCACATTTGATACCGCTTCCGACGCTGTTACACTGCGCCGCCATCGCATCATGACGGCGAATCACGCACTATCATAAGCGTTCCGACTCAACCCACTCGTCAATCCATTGCATATGTCCGCAACACTTGAACTGGTACAACAACTTATTTCACAGCGCTCTGTTACCCCGGATGATCGCGATTGCCAAGCCATTCTGCGCGAGCGGCTGGCGCCGCTCGGTTTTGCGTTCGAGCGTATCAGCAACAACGGCGTCGACAACATGTGGGCGCGGCGCGGAACGACCGCCCCGCTCATCGCGTTTGCGGGACACACCGATGTCGTGCCCACCGGCCCGCTCGAGCAATGGCACAGCGATCCGTTTCAGCCGACGATACGCGATGGCAAGTTATTTGGTCGCGGTGCGGCCGATATGAAAACTTCTATCGCTGCTTTTGTAACCGCGACCGAACGTTTTGTCGCGACGCATCCGACTGTGCCCGGCTCCATCGGACTTTTGATCACATCGGATGAGGAAGGCCCTGCGCTCGATGGTACGACGTTGCTGGTCGATGCCATGCGCGCACGCGGTGAGTTGCTCAATTACTGCATCGTCGGCGAGCCGACCTGTGTCGAAAAACTCGGCGACATGATAAAGCATGGCCGGCGCGGCTCACTGTCGGGCAAACTCAGCGTTAAAGGAATCCAAGGTCACGTCGCATATCCGCATCTGGCCAAAAATCCCATCCATCTTGCTATGCCCGTGCTGGCGGAACTTGCTGCAACGACGTGGGACCACGGTAACGAATATTTTCCGCCGACTACTTGGCAAATCTCTAACATCCACGCCGGCACCGGCGCGACCAATGTGATTCCCGGTAG
>JAYVJD010000072.1:0-5520 GCA_043769625.1 Pseudomonadota bacterium
CATCATCAGGACCGGCCACCACCACCGGTTCAGCGACTCCTGCGCCATCGCCTTCTGCTCGACGGTGCCGCGCGCCAGCGTCACCATGATCTCGTAACCCTGCCGCTGGTGAAAGGATTCCTCCTTGCAGACCCGGATCATCGCGCGCGCATAGGGACCGTAGGAACAACGACACAGCGGAATCTGGTTCATGATGGCGGCGCCATCGACCAGCCAGCCGACCACGCCGATATCGGCCCAGGTCAGCGTCGGATAGTTGAAGATCGAGGAGTATTTCGCCTTCCCTGCCAGCATCAGGTCGACCAGCTCTTCACGCGAGGTGCCGAGGGTTTCGGCTGCGCTGTAAAGATACAGGCCGTGGCCGCCTTCGTCTTGCACTTTCGACAGCAAAATGGTTTTGCGTTTGAGTGACGGCGCGCGCGTGATCCAATTGCCTTCGGGCAACATGCCGACGATTTCGGAATGGGCATGTTGCGACATTTGCCGCGTCAGCGTTTTGCGATACGAATCGGGCATCCAGTCTTTGGCTTCAATGCGGATGCCCGCGTCGATGCGCTGTTGAAACGCGCGCTCGTCGGCGCTCATGTCGTCGAGCGAACGATGCGATTTTGCGCCGGTGTCGATGAGTTGTGTGTACATGAAGCGCCTCGTTTTGTATTTTTAATATGACAAGTATAGTGAAACAAAAATCGCGCCGGACTGCTTAAATTATGATAAAAAAATATTCAATTTAATCAAATACTTACTATTTTATGAAACGCTTCCTCGCGTAGCCCGCATTTTGTTCATCGAGCCATTTTTTCAATGGTGCGTAGTAATCGAGAATCGCCGACGCATCCATGTTTTCCTCGCCGGTCATCAGCTTTAAGGTTTGCGGCCAAGGTTGGCTGGAGCCTTTTTCCAACATGACTTTGAGTTTGTCACCGGCCGCTTTACTGCCGTAGATCGAGCAACGATGCAGCGGGCCGCTATAACCCGCCTCTTTGCATAGCGTGCGATGAAATTGATATTGCATCACATGCGCTATGAAGTAACGCATGTAAGGCACATTCGCGGCGACGTGATATTTTGCGCCCGCATCAAAACCACCGGCTTTGGTTGGCTCGGGCCGCGCGATGCCCTGATACTTTTCGCGCAACTCCCACCACAACTTGTCGTAATCTTCCGGCTTGGCTTCGCCAGCGAAAACTTTCCAGCGCCATTGATCCATCAAATAACCGAACGGTAGAAAGGCGATTTTATCCAGCGCTTGTTCGAGCAACCAGCCAGTGTCGTTCGAAACGTCTGGCGCTTTATCGATCAAGCCGACTTTTTGTAAATAGTCCGGTGTGACGGACAGCGCGATGGTGTCACCGATCGCCTCGTGGAAACCATCATTCGCGCCTTCGCGGAATAGCTGCGGTTGCTGGTTGTAGGCGAGCTGGTAATAATTGTGGCCCAGCTCGTGGTGCACGGTAGAAAAATCTTCCGCGTTGATTTCGATACACATCTTTATGCGCACATCATTTTTATCGTCGAGATCCCACGCGCTGGCGTGGCACACCACTTCGCGGTCCTGCGGCTTGACGAATAACGAACGCTGCCAGAATGTTTCTGGCAGCGCCGGCAAGCCGAGCGAGGTAAAAAAGCCTTCGCCGTATTTCACCATTTGTTTCGGCGTGGTGTTTTTCCTCTTCAGTTGGGCGGTCAGGTCGTAGCCGGGATTGACGGTCGCTGGCTTTACTAATGGATAAATATTGCTCCAATGCTGGCTCCACATATTGCCGAGCAGATGCGCCGGTATCGGGCGATCGCGCGCGACGGTGCTGTCGCCGTAGTGGTCGGCCAATTTATTGCGCGTATAAGTGTACAGCGAGTCATACAGTGGCTTCACTTGCTGCCACAGACGTTCCGTTTCGGCGGAAAACGCCACTGGCGGCATGTCGTAATGGGATCGCCATAATTCGCCGGTGTTGGGGAAGCCCAGTTCCTTCGCGCCCTGATTGGAAAGCTCGACAAAGCGCGCATAGCGATCGCGATACGCTGGCGAAACTTTGTGCCAACCGAGCCAGACTTTTTTTAGCTCTGCCGGATCGCGGCTTTCGGCCAACGTTTTTTCCATATCGCCAAGGGTGAGGCATTTGGATTTGTCGCCGTCGGGACAATATTTACCTTTGCCATAATCGCTTTGCATGCCAACAACCAATTTCGACATTTCTGCGCGTAACTTGGCGTCGCTTGGCGCGGGCTCGGTGAAGGCAAGTTTGAGCAGCATGAGTTTACGTGCGATTTCCGACTTGACTGGCACGCCGTCAAAGCGCCGCGCGCCGCGTGCTAATTCGTCGGTCAGCGCCAAGCCTTCGTTGGCGGATTCGGCTGCCATTGCGTCGGTGTCGTCGGTGATATTCGTGGCGTGAACCCAGGCAATCCGGTTGGCGCGCAAGCCGTATTCTTCACGACGGCGCTCGGCCTCGGCGACGAATTTTTCCGCCCCTTCTGGCGTGGCAAGCGTGGTAGTGTTGGCGAGCGGTAAGGTTGGCGTCGCCGTGCAAGCGCTACATAAAATCAGCACAAATAAGCCCAATCCCTGTTTCACCTTCGATTTCGTGCCGAAATTCATCGTTTTTCCCATAGACAATCCAGAACCTAATCCTACCCGATTTTCACCAATTACGAACGTCCGCACAAAAGTGCAGTCAAACTCTTGATAATAGGATAAAGTTCCGACTACACTACGTTTCATCTCGTAATCAACGGGGGAATTGCTTGTGACGCAGAAAATTCTGGCCCTTGACGTGGCAGGTACACCGCGCAAGTGGATTGAAATGGAAGCCGCGGTTCACTACTACGTCAAAGATATGGTGGCGTGGAGCATCGGCGAAACCGAGTTTACTTACCACGGCGGCATCGCCCGCTCAACGGGTGAGCGGTCGGTTATTGTCGCCAACAGCATCATCGCCGTGCGCGGGCCGGAATTCAAAATGCGCAACGGCCCGCATATTCCCCAAATCACCAAAGACGCCCTGCTCGAACGCGACCGCCATGTTTGCGCCTATTGCGGCGGACGTTTCAAACGTTGCGAACTCGATTGCGAACACGTCACGCCGCTATCCAAAGGCGGGCTGAATAAATGGATGAATTTGGTAACCGCCTGCAAACGCTGTAACCACCACAAGCGCAATCGTACGCCGGAAGAAGCCAATATGCCGCTGCTGTATTTGCCTTACATTCCGAATCGGCACGAGCATTTTATTTTATCCAACCGCAATATTCTTGCCGACCAGATGGAATATTTGATGGCGAGCGTGCCTAAGCATAGTCGCTTACACGGTTGATTTTTCAATTCAGCATGTTAAAAAGCCCGCTCAATGCGGGCTTTTTTATTAAATTAAATCAAATACTTACATTATCTCCACACCAGCACCGGAATGTCCGTATGGGTCAACACTTTATTCGTCTCCGACCCCATCAACAGTCCCGCCAGGCCGCGTCGCCCGTGCGAGGCCATGAAAATCAAATCACACTGTTTCTCTTTCGCCACTTCGATGATTGCCTCCCACGGATGATCGCTGCTGCGCGATTCACAGTGGCACAACACACCGGCTCCTTCTGCCACGTTCTTCACGTTTTTCAAATACATTTCCGCGCGTAGCTTACCGTCTTCCTGAAAGCGCTCCTCCGTCAGCGGGTCGATCGGCCCCCAATCGACGTACGCAATCAAGGGATAAGTCGGCATGACGTGCAAAGCCGTTACGCGCGCGCCCATTTCTCGTGCCATTTCAACGCCCTTCGCAGCCGTAAACTCAGAACGCTCAGAACCATCGGTCGGCAGTAAAATATGCTTGAACATTGCGGCCTCCATTCTGTTTTCAATATATATTCGTTATAGTTAGCAAATACCCGATATGCAATCCTGAAAATATGCCCGCTAACGCACCCTACGCCACCTGGAGCTCTCCCATCAGCGCGCAACTGATTAGCAGCGGTGCCATTACGCTCGGGCTGACCGCCATAGACGGCGAAAATATTTACTGGCTGGAAAGTCGGCCGGCTGAGGGCGGCAGGCAAGTGCTGATGCGGCGCACTGCTGACGGCGCCAAGGCCGAGCTCACCCCCGCGCCGTTCAACGTCCGCACGCGCGTGCACGAATACGGCGGCGGCGCTTACGCAGTTAAAGACGGCGTGATTTATTTTTGTCATTTTTCGGATCAACGGATTTATCGACAAACGGACGGCCAGGCCCCTACTCCGCTCACGCCGGAAGGCGCGTGGCGCTACGCCGACATCCAAATCGACACGCGCCGCAATCGATTGATTTGCGTGCGTGAAAATCACAGTCAGTCAGGCAAAGAAGCGGTCAATGAATTGGTTACCATCAGCCTGATCAACGGAGAAGTCAGCGTGATTGCCAGTGGCGCAGACTTCTATTCATCGCCGCGTGTCTCGCCGAATGGCCAGCAGCTCGCCTGGATAAGTTGGAGCCATCCTGACATGCCGTGGGATACGACAGAATTGTGGCTGGCAGATTTTGCGCACGATGCTTCGCTAAGTAATACCCGCAAAATCGCCGACGGCGAAAGTGAATCCATCCTGCAGCCCGAATGGTCACCCGAAAGCGTTTTGCATTTTGTGTCAGACAAAACGGGCTGGTGGAATATTTATCGTCACCACGAAAATGGAATAAAAGCAGTCTGCTCTATGAAAGCGGAGTTTGCCTACCCGCATTGGCAGTTCGGTATGTCGCAGTATGGTTTTATTTCTGCAGAGGAAATTGTCTGCGCCTTCAACGCTGGCGGTACATGGCAGTTGGGGAAAATTCAGACCGAGACCGGCGATGTAGAAATTATTCCGACCCCGTTTAGCGATATTCAATATTTAAGCGCGACATCCGGCACTGTGGTATTTCATGCAGCAGGCCCGGCTCAGGCTAGTGCCATAGCCACGCTCAACGCGAACCAAAATGAAATAACAGTTATTCAGCAATCGATCGATTTACCGTTCCGAAAAGAATATTTATCCTCCCCACAAAACATTTCATTCCCCAGCAAAAACCGGCGCACCGCACATGGATTTTTTTACCCACCGTGCAATCCGGATTACGCAGCGCCGGAAAATGCTCTACCGCCACTGATAGTCATCAGCCACGGTGGGCCGACAGCCGCGTCATCCACCGCGCTCAAATTGGCAGTGCAATTCTGGACCAGTCGCGGCTTCGCCGTGCTCGATGTAAATTACGCGGGGAGCACCGGATACGGGCGCGACTATCGGCGTAGCTTGTACAGTTTATGGGGTATCGCCGACGTAGAAGATTGCATCGCCGGCGCGCAATATCTCACCCAACAAAAATGGGTTGATGGTGAACGCCTGATCATTCGCGGCTCCAGCGCCGGCGGCTACACCACCCTATGCGCGCTGACATTTCATCGAGTGTTCAAAGCCGGCGCGAGTTATTACGGCATTAGCGACGTTGCAGCATTGGCACAAGATACGCATAAATTTGAATCGCGCTACGAAGCACGTTTAATTGGCGGAAGAAGCGAA
>JAYVJD010000073.1:0-2006 GCA_043769625.1 Pseudomonadota bacterium
CCGACGCGGCAAGGTGTGCATTGGCCACAGGATTCATGTTTGAAAAAGGCCATCAAGTTGCGCGCGACATCGGTGGCTTTGTCGTGCTGCGAAAAAATCACGATCGCGGCCGAGCCGATGAAGCAGCCGTAAGGTTGCAAGGTATCGAAATCCAGCGGAATGTCGCCGTGGCTGGCGGGTAAAATACCGCCCGAAGCGCCGCCGGGCAAGTAGCCATAAAATTGATGGCCGTCCAACATGCCGTCACAAAATTCGGAAATTAATTCGCGGCAAGAAATGCCTGCGGGTGCAAGATGCACGCCGGGTTTTTTCACGCGACCACTGACGGAAAACGAGCGCAATCCTTTGCGGCCGTTGCGGCCCTGATCGGCAAACCACGCGCTGCCTTTTTCCAAAATATCCCGCACCCAATATAGCGTTTCCATATTGTGTTCGAGGGTAGGGCGGTTGAACAAACCCACTTGCGCCACATAGGGCGGGCGCAGCCGCGGCATGCCGCGCTTACCTTCGATCGATTCGATCATCGCTGATTCTTCGCCACAAATGTAAGCGCCTGCACCGCGTCGCAAATCGATTTCCGGGAGCTTGAGACCACCGGGCGGATTGGCTTTAAGCAGTGCGATTTCTTTTTCCAGATTCTCGCGCACGCCATGATATTCATCACGTAAATAAACCCAAATTGAGTCGATGCCAACTGCCCAAGCGGCGATCAACATTCCTTCCAAAAAACGATGGGGATCGCGCTCTAAATACCAGCGATCTTTAAACGTGCCCGGCTCGCCCTCGTCAATGTTAACCGCCATATAACGCGGGCCGGTTTCGCTACGTACGATGCGCCATTTGCGCCCTGCGGGAAAGCCGGCGCCGCCGAGGCCGCGCAGGCCTGAGTTTTCCATTTCCTTAATCACCGATTCGACATCGCGTGTGCCGTTCGCGCAAGCGATCCACGTATGATAGCCGCTTTGCTTTTTATACTCCTCGAAGCCCATATAAGAAATATAATTTTTGTGATCGTGCTTCGTGGCTTTTTGCTTGACCAGCGCTTTGACTTTTTCGACCGTCGCATCACATACCGGATTTTGATGAACCACCGCAGCCGGTGCCGATTCGCAGCGGCCGATGCACGGAGCAGCAATCACGCGAACGTCTTTACCTAAAATGCCTGGCAGTTTTTGTAGCAACTCTTTCGCGCCCGCTATTTCGCAAGCAACGGAATCGCAGACGCGTACGGTGATGGCTTGCGGAACGGCGTCGCCTTCTTTAATTACGTCGAAGTGATGATAAAAAGTCGCAACTTCGTACACTTCGGTCATCGCAAGATTCATCTCGCTCGCCAACGCAACGATGTGCGCGGCAGAAAGGTGACCGAACTTATCCTGTACTTTATGCAAATGTTCGATCAATAAATCGCGGCGGCGCGGCGCTTCACCCAACAATGCACGAATGTCGGCCAGCGCAGTCGCGTCGACCGGGCGGCCTTTCGGAAGGCCGCGCTTTGCTTTTTTTAAGGCCTGCTCGACTTGTTTAACGTCGATGGCCACTTCGTTCGGCAATCTATGCTCCTCGGGTTCTTTTATTTCTATCAACTCAACAGTTTACCCTATTCGCCAAACAGGGGGTAACCTCGAGAAATGGAAATTTACCGACGTGGTGATGAATTATCTTTTTTTGACCCTGCACCAGGTCACCGCGGAGAATCGACATCGCATTGTTCAAGCGCTTTCCCATTGCTAAATCGGGCTGTGACATCATGCGAACCATCGAGGTTGGGACGGTGTGGCCTCTGATTAGTTTGATGTATCTCAACCACTTCGAGACATTCGAATTTCTGAACGCGTTGCCTTAGCGCCCACGACAGTTTCACAGCCCCGAGTGTCGATTATTTTTTAAACTTCTGCTACGATCTCAAAGCATTGTGGATCGATCGGGCAATGGTGCTGTGTTTAAAGCCCTATAAAAAACGGCAGCATCTTGTGCACACTTGGCGAGCTTTCCTTGTGGTGAAA
>JAYVJD010000074.1:0-2003 GCA_043769625.1 Pseudomonadota bacterium
CCTCCTTCGCGGCGGTCACTTTCGCGCCAAGCAACGCCAAGCTGCTCGCGATCCCACCCTTCAACGGTTGTTTTTTCATTGCAGACGCTCCCATATCGCGCGCATCACCCGATGAACTTCTTCCGCCGCGAGCGAATGCGCTTCGCCGCGCAGCGTGCGCCAAACCGGCCGCCGCACCGCCAACGCCGCATTGATGGCGGCCCGTTCATACATAAACTCCGGTAACAACAACGTGCCGACCTGCTCGCCAAGTTGCGCTAATAGCCGCGCCGCGCCGATGTTATCCACGGGCACGCGATTCGCGACGATCCCCAAATGCCGTAAGCGCGGGTTGTATTCCTGGCGCACCGCACCGATGGTATCGATCAGACCGGCAATGCCGCGCAACGATTCTGCTTTGGGCTCAAACGGTGTCACAATTGCGTCCGCCGCGCGCAGTGCCGCGCGAAACAATTTTCCCCGCGTCGGTGGTGTGTCGATAATTACGATGTCGTAACCCGTTAATTCGCGCCAATGCGCCGCCGCGTGTGTCTTACACGGGCTGCGTGAGAGCCGCACCGTGGCGCCGAATAAATGCAGCGAGGTCAGCGCTTCGTCAGGCACCGCGTCGACGAAATTAAAGGTGCAGGTGGCCTGGGGATCGAGATCGGCCAGCAGCACCCGCGCACCCTCCTCCGCTGCGTAAAACGCCATCTGCGTTGCAATCGCCGACTTGCCGGCGCCGCCCTTCTCATTACCCACCGCCAGCACTTTCATTGCGTCGTTTCCCCTGCGACCGGCGTCAAGCGCACGCCCGCGGCATTCAACTGTGTCACCCAATCGGCTAAGGCGTGGTTAAGCGCTGCTTGTGTGCTCGCGCCGGCGTCCGCTGCGCTTACCGTAGTCGCCTGAATCGCCTCACGCCACCACAGCGCGCGCTGTGCCCGCGTTAAGTTCGATTTCGATCTCCATTTGCAAGTCTGTCACTACACGCGAGCCAATGCCCGTATATCGGGCCAGGCACACTGCTAAGTAACCGTCCACGCGGATTGCCGCCTGCAGTTGCAGGGCCACGCGGCAGCGGCCATGCGGCGCACTGCAGCGCATTGACCCCGTATTGCAGGTGATGAGTGCATCAAGATCCGGGATAAGCGCCTTCAGACCGGCGAGAATTTCTTGTTCAAGATGCATGTTGAACCTCCACATGGTTGCGCCGTAAAGCCGCGAATCGTCACTATCGAAAGTGTAATCGCCACCGGAAAAGCTGTCAATACTTTTATACATACATATATAGTTATTTTCCATTCCAGCATGCTGAAACCGGGCTCGTTACGTCTGTCGTTGGGCTAATATTTTGCGAGTTTGCGCCAATACCGTGCGAGTAATGGGCTAATACCCTGCGAGTGCCCTGCAACAGATCGCTTTTTTCATAGCGCAGAGACAACCTATCCGGACTGCGTTCGCTCCCCGCCACATTTTCTTTGCTTACTTCCCCCTAAAGATTCAGCTGAACCGCTCGGAAACTGCGGCACTTTGCACCACATGTCAGAGCTGGAGAACAGGCACTCTCACCGTATTAGCGCATGTCGCTGCTACTCGCATGATATTAGCGCAAAGGCAAAGCGCGATTGCTTTTTGCGCAACCAACAACGTTCGCGGAAAATTGCCGGATTCCACTTGCAATTCCACCACTTGCTCAATTTTTCCGCTCTCATATTATTAGCCCATTACTCTCATAATATTGGCCTAACGACAGCCAAAGTAGGCCGCGAGCCGCACTGCGGTATCCGCCGTAATAGCGCGCTTGCCGCGCACGATCTCGCCAATGCGCATCGCGGTGACGCCAACATCCTTCGCCAGCCGGTAGGCGCTGACGCCGAGCGGTGCCATGAAGTCGGCTTTCAGGACTTCGCCGGGATGGATCGGATGAATTCGCTTTGCCACTTCTCTCTCCTAATGATCATCCACGATGTCGACGTCATACGTCTTGAACCGCTTCACGCTGTGACGCTCGAACAGGGTCT
>JAYVJD010000075.1:0-13866 GCA_043769625.1 Pseudomonadota bacterium
AGTCTCGATGAAACCGATGCTGCGTTAATCCATCAGGCACGCCTGAATCGCGATTTGCAACAAGAACTGATGAGCGTGCGCACGGTACCGCTGAATAATTTGACTGACCGTTTTTATCGCCTCGTCCGCGTCACTGGCAAAGAGCTGGGCAAAAAGGCCAACCTTGAATTGCGAGGCGCGCGCGTAGAGCTGGATCGCAGTGTGATTGAAAAAATCATTGCCCCGCTGGAACATTTGCTGCGCAACGCGATTTCACACGGCCTCGAAATGCCCGAAGCGCGCACCAAGGCCGGCAAATCGGAAATCGGCGAGATTGTGCTCGACGCGAAAAGCCAAGGGAATGATATTTTGCTCACACTGTCCGACGACGGCGCGGGTCTCGATTTTGCGCGCATTCACCAGCGCGCCGTAGAATTGAAATTGCTCCAGCCGAACCAACGTGCCAGCGATGCCGAGCTGACACAACTCATTTTCCTGCCGGGCTTTTCCACCAGCACCGAAGTCACGCAACTGGCTGGCCGCGGCGTCGGCATGGACGTGGTAAAAAATGAAATCATGTCACTCGGCGGGCGCATCGAGGTCGCGTCGGTTGCCGGGCGTGGTACGACGTTCATTATCACCTTGCCGCTGACCTTGGCGGTGACCCAGGCGTTGATGATCGAGGCCAATGGCCGCTTGTTCGCCATCCCAGCGGTAATGGTCGAGCAAGTGCAGGAAATTCGCGCAGACAATCTAGCGACGCTGTTCACCAAAGATCACTACGAATGGCAAGGCCGTTCCTTCCCCCTGCATATGCTGTCGGGCTTGCTCGGTGAAGAAACCAAACCGGTGTTGGCGCTGACCAAATATCCCTTGTTACTACTGAAAAGCGGTGTCGCCCAAGTCGCCGTACTGATCGATGAAGTGGTCGGCAATCGCGAAGTCGTGGTGAAAAATATCGGCCCGCAATTGGCGCGATTGGCCGGTGTGTCGGGGGCCACCGTGATGGGTAACGGCAAAGTGGTGTTGATCATCAACCCGGTCGAGTTGGCGCGTCGGCATGCCGCGCATCAATCCCAAATCACCACTCCAGTGGTGGAGATCGCCAAACCCAAACGCGAGCCGCGTGTGATGGTGGTCGATGATTCGCTCACTGTGCGTAAAATTACCAGCCGTTTATTAGTGCGTGAAAATTACGAAGTGCTCACCGCAAAAGATGGCGTGGATGCGCTTCAACAATTGCAGGATGTGATTCCCGACGTGATGTTGCTCGATATCGAAATGCCGCGTATGGACGGCTTTGAGCTGGCACGCAATATCCGCGCGGACAAAAAACTCGCCGGTATTCCGATCATTATGATCACGTCACGCACCGCCGAAAAACATCGCAACTTCGCGCTCGAATTAGGTGTCAACGAGTATCTGGGCAAGCCGTATCAAGAAGACGAGTTGTTGCGACTCATCGCGCGTTATGTCAAGCATAGCGCGCTACATTGATCTTCGCCGTCGTTTAAATAATTCAATATAATCAAATAATTACATGAAAAGCGATATTGACCTGGCGCTGGCCTTAGTGCGGCGAACCCAAGCTGATCTGACGCGCGTTCCGCGCCGTTTGAAACTGGATCGCCTGCCAGCGCAGAGTTGTCGCCTCGGTCAATACAATCGCTTCACCGATACGATGCATCTCAACCAACGCTACTTGCGCGAGCTCGATGATCATGCTGCGCGGGATTTGCTCGACACGGTGATTCATGAATTACTTCACGCGAATTAAACGCTGCTGAAACAACTACGCGATACTTTGTTTCCGCATCCGGATATTTACGCCGAGGCGCATCGACGCACAGACTTGTTGGCGGACGAATTTCATTTGCTGCGCAAAAAAGATAGTTGAACTTTTTATGACGCAAATAAAAAAACCGGCCAAGCCGGTTTTTTTGCGGGCCTACTTTATAGCATCACGCTGGCGCCCATGTAATCCAACCCATTTGCCCCGTCACCAATACGATGATGCCAAAGGCGATGCGATACCAAGCGAACACAGTGAAATCATGTTTGCTGATGTAGCGCAACAGGCCGCGCACCACTAGAAACGCGCTGGCAAACGAAGCGACCAGGCCGACTGCCCACATGCCAATATCATTCGCGTTGAGCAGATCGCGGTGCTTATACAAATCATAAAACGACGCAGCGGTTAGCGTGGGGATGGCGAGGAAAAAAGTAAACTCAGCCGCCGCTTTGCGCGACAAACCAAACAATAAGCCGCCGATGATAGTGGCGCCCGAGCGCGACGTGCCGGGGATCAGCGCGAAGGCTTGCGCGATGCCAATCTTCAGCGCGTCTTTCCAATCCATGTCATCCACGTCATGAACGGTGATGGTGTGTTCGCGCCGCTCGGCCCAGAGAATGACGATGCCGCCGACAATAAACGCAATCGCAATCGGCACGGGAGCAAACAATAAATGCTTCAGCTTACTGCCGAACAGCAATCCCAAAATCGCCAGCGGTAAAAACGCGATCATGATATTGCGCGAAAGGTTTGTCGATTCTTCGTCGTGCAACATTCTGCTCACGGTCTTGAAGATGCGTGCACGGTATTCCCAACACACGGCCAGAATCGCCGCGAACTGAATCACGATTAAAAATAAATCCGTGCGCTCATCTTTCATGCCGAGTAATTGCGACGCAATGACCAAATGCCCCGTGCTCGACACCGGCAGGAACTCCGTCACGCCTTCGACGATGCCGAGAATAAATGCTTTGATTAGTAGTGCAATATCCATGTAGATTCCGTAGGCAGAAAATTAATTTGCCTAATTATAATGGAATCAAACAGACCGAACGGCCAAGATACGATATCTACTAATTGAATAAGCAAAAGAAAATGGCGACGCAACAACGCAAATTTAACACTCGTGTGCTAGGCAAATGAAAAGCAGAAAAAAATAAAGCCGACCAAAGTCGGCTTTATCCCATCTGATTGTTAACTACTTCACAGACGTATTTCGCAAAACCATTGACACTGTGGGTAACAGAGTCAATGGCCTTATATTTATATCAGCCGATTTTGTGGCGATACGGAAGTGTAGGGTGGTAGAGGTTGAAATTACTTGGTTGGACCGGGCAAGGTACCGATAGGCAAGGTACCGATAGGCAGGGTGCCGATAGGTTTAGTGGTTTCTTTTTTGTCATAAGCGGCTACAGCCGAGAAGGAAGTAGCACCTACCAATAAAGCGAAAAGAACAGCGGTAACTTTCATGTTATAGCTCCTGAGTCGGTTAAATTTAGGTGACATAATATTCAATTGAATCAGTTTAATATGTGAACCGAATCAGTTGAAACGCGGAGATCTTGTTGACGCAAGCCCCCGCGTAGAAATATCTTAACCCAATGTAGGAATTTAGGAATCAATTTCTACAGTGTTCCCCTCCCTTTTTGGTAGGTGCTGCTCCCCCTATTATTTGTAATGAATTGTTTTAATTAAATAAAATACTGTTGTATGGTTGCATAATCAATGTCACACACTGTAGACTAATTGCAAACAATGATGGAATAAAATGAATTCCCAGCCTGCCGACCTTGAACAGCAGTTGTGCGCCGCAACAGATTCGGCTGAACAATTACGCCTGCTGTTAGTGCTCTCGACCGACTTGCAGGAGCAAGAGCCAGAGCGTGGTTACTGTTACAGTCAACAGGCGATGAAACTTGCCAGCTTGCTTCAAGATGAACTGAGCTTGGCTGAAGCAGAAATGAGCTGTGCGCAAAATATTCAAGTTAAAGAAGGTGCACTCAGCGCCATTCCTTTGTTTGAGTCTGCCGCCCGTCGTTTTGAAGTTTTAGGTAAAACGTCGCGCCAAGCCTACGCTTTATATTATCTCGGTGGTAATTGCGCAGTGGCAAATATGCTGGCAATGGCGCAACAACATATCTCTCGTGCCGGAGAATTATTTGCACAGCTAGGGGATCGTTACGGCGAAGCCAAGGTTCTGCATGGCACGGCACTCACTATGAGCCGTGCGGGTAAAATCGATGAAGCCATAGAGCTCACCCAAGCGGCTATTAAAATTTTCCGCGAATTGCCGGAAAATAGCGTTGATTTAGGTTACAGCTTATTTAACGTAGCTAGTTTGCTTGCGGATCAAAAGCGCGCTGGTGATGGCCTCGACTATTTGCTCGAAGCCGTCGATATAGCTCACGCTACAAAAAAACTACGTTTGCTTTCCGTGAGCCAAGGGCAACTAGGCGTTGCTTATGTTGCCAGACGTGAATTAGAGCTTGCGCGTAGCGCGTTTAATGCGGCATTGAGTTTGACGGAAACTTTGAATGACAAAGGCACCTTGACTTGGCTGCACCTGCATATTGCGGAATTGGAGTTTTCCGTGTTTCGTCACGAAGCAGCGGAGCGGCATTTTGTCGCCGCGTTGCAAGCCGGCACAGACCTTAAACTGGAAGACTGTCTCCACCGCTGTCATTCCGGCCTGACAAAAATTTATGAAGCCCGAGGTGAGGCGCAATTAGCGCTTGCGCATCACAAGCATTATCACGATCTCAAATTGGAAATTGTGCGGGAAGCTTCTAATCGCAGTCTGCAAAAAATGCAGAGTTCGATTGAGTTGGAGCAATCGAAAAAAGAAAAAATCCTGCTCGAACAAGTCAAGCACGATCTCGAATTGCGTGTGAAAGAACGCACGCATGATTTGACCACACTAGTACAGAAACTCGAAATCGAAGTCAGCGAGCGCAAATCGGCGGAAGAGAAAGTGCGTTTTCTGGCAGAGCGCGATCCGCTCACGCATTGCGCCAACCGCACCGTGATGTTCGATTATTTACGTGAAACCTTATTGCAAGCACGCTTTAATAACAAACAGGCCGTGGTGTTATTTGTTGATCTGGATCGGTTTAAGCAAATCAACGATAGCATGGGCCACTACGCGGGTGATAATGTCTTGCGTACTGTTGCAGCGCGTCTGCAGACGATATTTACTGACGATGCCTTGCTGTGCCGCTATGGCGGCGATGAATTCGTTTGTGTGATTCCAGTATTAAAATCGACCAAACATTTGGATGAAATCGTCATGTACATCCAAATGGCACTGTCCGACGCCTTCATCGTTAATGGTGAAGAAATCACTTTGTCATGCAGCATCGGCGCGAGCCTGTTTCCCGACCATGGCACGGAGCCCGGCCAACTGATTCAACATGCCGACTTGGCGATGTATAGCGTGAAGCAATCCGGGCGCAACCGCTTTGCTCTGTTTAATTATCAGATGATTGAATCGGCCAGCGAACGCATGGCGATGGAAAAACGTTTGCGCGGCGCCCTTCAGCGTAACGAATTTTCTTTGCACTACCAACCCAAAGTGGATATCAGCACGGGCATTATCTCCGGCCTTGAGGCGCTGATTCGCTGGCAAACGCCCGACATGGGCAACGTGCCCCCGGATAAATTTATTTTTATCGCCGAAGACTCCGGGCAAATTGTAGAAATCGGTCAATGGTTGGTTCACGAAGCCTGCCGACAAATCAGCTTGTGGCGTAGCCAGGGCGTGCTGAACGTGCCGATCTCGGTTAATTTATCTGTGCGGCAAATGCGCGAACCGAGTTTGTTGCACGACGTCGCGCGTTCGATGACAGTTCACGGCATCGAAAAAGGCTGGCTCGAATTTGAAATTACCGAAAGTATTTTGATGGACCAGCAGGAGCAAGCCGGCAAATTGCTCGGCAAGCTGCAGGACATGGGTATTCTGATTGCGCTGGATGATTTCGGCACGGGATATTCCAACTTGTCTTATCTGGAACAAATGCCGATCAACACGATCAAGATTGATCGCTCCTTTATTCATGGCATGTTAAAAAGCCGGCGCGACATCGCCATCATCAACGCGGTGATCGCGATGGGCCATTCGCTCGGTCACAAAGTAATCGCTGAAGGCGTGGAGCTTGAAGAACAGCTAGAGGTGTTGAGAGCGGCGGGTTGTGATCAATATCAAGGTTATTTATTTTCTCATCCAAGGCCCGCAGAACATATCGAATCCATGTTGCGCGCACATGCACTGGCCGAGAGCTTCCCCAGCCTTAAACTGATTAAATAAATGCCTATAAATAAAAAAAGCCGCTTGTTGCCAAGCGGCTTTTTTATTGTGCAAAAAATTTATTTCGCCAAGCTGACCAATAAACCATTGGCAGTCACTTCAATGCCTTTCGGCTCCAGCGGCACACCGAAAAAATTCAATTCACCCGGTTGAAAGCTGTGAATTTTGTATTCCTTCAACTTCTCTTGCGCGACCAAATTCGCCACTTTGGTCAGTTGCCCGATGAGCATAGGCGAGAGGCCGGGAATTTCCAGGTTTTCCAGTTGCGGCTCTTTTAACAGCACCGAGCGCGTCACTGGGTCGTAACCGAGGGCGCTGGAAATATTTAATTTTCCTGTGTAAGGCGTACCGGTCAGCGGATTCTTAAACGACGTTTCAAGACCACTCAAAATTCGTTTGGTATCTGGCTTCATCGAGAGTTGTGGATTGGCAAATGTCACATCGATCAAACCCAAATAATTTTTGGTGAATGGAAAACCTTTGGCTAAGGTGTTTTGCAACTGATTCGGCGAAAGCGTCAGCGAGCCGGGCAATATTTGTTGCAAGCCACCCGCGCAGCCGCCGACGAATATTGCAACGGCGAGCAGTAGTGCTAATGTGAATTTGTTCAGCATGATTCCCCCGAAAGTAAAAAGGCAGCAAGGCCAGCGCATTGCCGTGCGTTCATTATGCCGGCAAACGCTTGGCGGGTTGCAAAATATTGTTGCGCTTGCTAAGCCTTAAAGCAGCCATTTTTGCGCATCGTTAATTTAATATAAGTAATTGAATAATTTGAATTATTTGTTTTTACGCTACCGCGAAAATCCGACTAGCTGAATGTTGGTTTACGCAGCCGGATCAAACATTTCATGCTTCATCGAATATCGCTTGGCGATGAGCTCTTCCACGCTCGGCTCGTTGCGCATCGCGCGCGTCACGGCCAATTTAGTCGCTTCGTAGTTAGTGCGATACATATCTTTCAAATCCAGATTCGGGTCGGTGAGCGTTTGCGGGTCAATCCATACCAAACTAATAATGCATAAATTATTCACTTGATCACGCGGCAAAATATTTTCAATCAAACAATCGACAATTGCGTCTGCGGTACCCGCTTGCACCACGCCGCCAAACAGCTCAATCATTTTGCTATTCTTGATCGTCACCTTCGGCACCATCATCGTCGCCGGTTTCACCATCTGGTTACACGCGCGTATCGCGAACATGCGCGTATGCCCCGCCGTCTGCCCCATCATATTGGCAAACGCCTGACCAACCGGCCCGCTCACATCACCAATTAAAATTTCCGGCATCGCGTCGGTAAATTGGCCGGGCTTGGCGAATACCGTGGCTTCGCCGGAGCGGAATAAAATTTTTTCTGACATGTTGAATCCTTTATGAAAATAAAAAATAAAAAACAGTTTATACAATGGCGCAGCGTGAGAGAGAACGATCACAACAGCGGCGAAAACAATCGCGCTACAGCGTCGAACAAGCGCAGACGAAACGGCGCCAGTACGCGGTTGAGGCGCACGACTTGCGCAGAACGTAAATCAATTTGAAATTGTTTCGCTAGTTGCGCGTTGAGATGTTCGCCGTGCGCAGTGGCGCAGACTTCGAAGTTGAGACGGAAGCTGCGATTGTCGAAGTTGGCGGTGCCGATGAGGGCGAAGTTGTCATCGACCACCAGGGTTTTTGAATGCAGCATGCGCTCGGTGTATTCGAATACATGCACGCCTGCGCGTAATAATTCGTCGTAATACGATCTCGCGGCGGCAGTGACGAAGGCCGAGTCACCGCGACGTGGTACTAATAATTTCACATCAACACCGCGCAACGCGGCCGAAGTGATGGCCATCAGCGCCGCTTCGCCCGGCACAAAATACGGTGTGGTGAGCCAGATGCGTTTGGTGCCGCGTTCAATCGCGGCGATGTAGGCGCGGTGTATCGCTTCCCATTCGCTGTCGGGTCCCGATGGAATAATTTGCACGGCATAGGGACCGGGCGCTATCTCGGGTAACAATGCATCGCCGCCCAAAGTTTGACCGGTAGTGTAAAACCAGTCTTCAACAAAAATCATTTGCAGCCAGCGCACTGCCGCGCCTTCGAGCAATAAATGCGTGTCGTGATAAGCGTCAGATCGCGTGCGTTCGTCTTCGCCGTCCGTTATATTAATTCCGCCAGTGAAGCCAACTTGACCGTCGCAGACTACAATTTTGCGGTGGGTGCGCATGTTCCACACGGGGCGCATGCGCATTTTTGTTGGGTGGAAAAATGTTACTTCGGCGCCAGCCTCGCGTAGCGGAGCCAGAAATTTTTCCTTTAGCAGGGCCGCGCCTAAAGCATCCACTAGCAAACGTATTTTCACTCCGGCGCGGGATTTTTCGATAAGTAAATTACGCAGCGCGGTGCCGATTTTATCCGGCGCATAAATATAATATTCCAAGTGCACATGATCTTTTGCCGCGCGGATAGCGGCGAATATCGCCTCGTAAGTCTGCTCGCCATCCACCAGCAGATCGAGCTTGTGGCAAGTAGAAATAGGGAAGTCAGTCGTCGCATGGCCGAGGCGTATTTGTTGCGACGCCTGCACGGGCACGTCGTGATGGAGATGATTTTTAAGATGATCAATTTCTGATACGGCGTTGAGCGAAGCTTTCACGCGCAAGCGGCGCATACGCTGGCGCTTCAAACGCTGCGGGCCGAGCACGTAATAAATTAAAAATCCGAAGTAAGGCAAAAACGCCAACGACAAAATCCAACTCAAGCTGGAAATCGGCGGACGTTTTTGCAGCACGATCATGATCGACAAGCCGATCACGTAAGCGATCCATAGCGCGATGAGACCATACAGAATGATGTCATTCATGTCTTGATGTCGTAAAAGGCGGAAATAATAACTATTTGATTATATTGAACTATTTTTCGCTTGTCGAGCGGGCTGCAGAATTATTTTTTTACCGCTTTTTCCAATGCATCAATCATCAATGCGGCGACGTTATAACCCGTCTGCTGAAAAATTTCCTGCATGCAGGTCGGGCTGGTGACATTGATTTCGGTGAGATAATCGCCGATGACATCGAGGCCAACCAACATCAAACCTTCATCGCGCAATGTCGTGCCTATCGTTTCGGCAATCTCGCGGTCGCGTGCGGATAATTTTTGCGCCACGCCTTTGCCTCCCGCGGCAAGGTTGCCGCGCGTCTCGCCGTCTTTGGGAATGCGCGCCAAAACATATTCGGCCGGCTTGCCATCAATCACCAGAATGCGTTTATCGCCCTTGGCAATTTCTGGAATATAGCGTTGCGCCATGATCGTGCGCGCGCCCATTTGCGTCAGAGTTTCGATAATTACATTGATGTTGTGATCGGCTTTGTGCAAGCGAAAAATGCCCATGCCGCCCATGCCGTCGAGCGGCTTGAGGATCACGTCATCATGCTCGATGATGAAGGCGCGCAAAAATTCGGCATGCCGCGTGACTAACGTCGGCGGCGTGAATTGCGGGAATTTCGCCGTGGATAATTTCTCATTGAAATCGCGAATCGCGCTCGGGCGGTTAAAAATATGCGCGCCTTGTTGTTCCGCCAACTCGAGCAAATAAGTTGAATAAATATATTCCATGTCGAATGGCGGGTCTTTGCGCATCAACACCACGTCGAAATTTTTCAGCGGTGTCGGTTGCGGCGGCGTGATAGTGTACCAATTGGTTTCGTCTTCGAGCATGGTCAGTTTGCACGCAAAGCCCAACACCGTGCCATTGGTCAACACCACGTCTTGCTGCTGCATGACATGGATTTCGTGCCCGCGCGACGCGGCCTCGCGCATCATCGCGTAAGACGAGTCTTTGTAGGTTTTGATCGATTCGAGCGGATCGAGAATGACGGCGATTTTCATTTTTTTAGTCGATGGTTTCCATGGATTCAATTTCGCGTGACGCGGCCAGCATGGCCAGGCGCGCGATCACGCCGTAAGTGTAAAAGCGATTCGGCGGCGCGCTGGGCGAGTCGTTGCTATCGGGCGTGTGACACGGCGTCTCGAACGCCAGCGGCACAAAGCTCATGCCCGCTGCGTTAAGATTTTCGTCGATGCCGCGCGAGGTATGCACGCGGTAAAAACCGCCGACAACATAACGATCCATCATGTAAATCACCGGCTCGGCGACCGCATCGTTGATGCTCTCGAAAGTATAAACGCCTTCCTGAATCATCACTTCCTGCACCTCCACGCCTTCTTTAATCACCGACATTTTGTTGCGTTGTTTGCGGTTGAGCGCGGTGATGTCATCGACACTTTTCACCGTCATGATGCCCATGCCGTACGTACCCGCATCGGCTTTGACAATCAGGAACGGGCTGTCGCTGATGCCATATTCCTTGTATTTCGCTTGAACTTTGGGTAACAACATTTCCACATTGCTGGCGAGGCATTCGAGTCCCGCGCTCTCGGCGAAATTGACCTGGCCACATTGGGAGAAATACGGGTTGATCAACCACGGGTCAATTTTGATTAAGTCGGCGAACTCTTGCGCGACTTTATCGTAATGCGCGAAGTGGTTGGTCTTGCGCCGTGTAGCCCAGCCCGCTTGCAACGCAGGCACGATGACTTGTTCGATATTGCGCAAAATATCCGGCACGCCGCCAGACAAATCATTATTCAGCAGCACGGCGCACGGATCAAAACCTTCCAGCCCTACACGATTTTTTTTGCGGATAATCGGCTCAAGAACCAGCGTCGCGCCATTGGGCAAATCGAGTGAGGTCGGTGCGGTGATGTCGGGCAACAAGCTGCCGATGCGAACATCAAGGCCGGCGCTTTTCAATATGTCGCGTAGTGCGGCGACGTTTTGTAAATAGTAGAGATTGCGCGTGTGATTTTCCGGCACCAATAAAAATCGTTGCGTGTCGGGACAAATTTTTTCTACTGCGCTCATCGCCGCCTGCACACACAGCGGCAAGAAATCCGGATTCAGATTATTAAAGCCGCCGGGAAATAAATTGGTATCGACCGGCGCGAGTTTGAAACCGCTGTTGCGCAAATCGACCGAGGTGTAAAACGGCGCGGCGTGTTCTATCCATTGATTGCGAAACCAGCGTTCGATCGTCGGCGTGGCATCGAGAATGGTTTTTTCCAGCTCTTTGAGTGGGCCGGTGAGGGCGGTGGTGAGGTGAGGGACCATGGTTATACTTTCGTTTGTTAGCCATGCATTTTAGCGGGAAAGTGCGAGAGAATCAGCGCGCGCCATGCGATATTAAATAATTGAATATAATCAATTAGTTACGTAAATACAGTATAGGCAAATTTGGCCAAGCTAAGCGATGCGAGAGGGAAATCCCTCGTGCCATGCTAAAATGCGCTTCGTTTTTTTGCATCATTTATTTTAGGAAACATCGTGCTCTCGACTGCAGGTATCACCATACAATTCGGCGCCAAGCCACTTTTCGAAAACGTCTCGGTTAAATTCGGCGACGGTAATCGCTACGGCCTTATTGGCGCGAACGGCTGCGGCAAAACCACATTCATGAAAATCCTCGGTGGTGATCTCGAGCCGAGCGGCGGCAATGTGTCGCTCGATCGCGGTGAACGTCTGGGTAAATTGAATCAAAATCAATTCGCTTACGAAGACCAGCGCGTGCTCGACGTGGTGATGCAAGGCCACACCGAAATGTGGGCGGCGATGCAAGAGCGCGACGCGATTTATGCCAACCTCGAAGCCACCGAAGACAATTACATGCGCGCCGCCGATCTCGAAGCCAAGTTCGCCGAATACGACGGTTACACCGCCGAATCGCGTGCAGGCGAATTGCTCATGGGCGTCGGCATTCCGATTGAGCAACACAATGGGCCGATGAGCAATGTCTCGCCTGGCTGGAAGTTGCGCGTATTGCTCGCACAAGTGTTGTTCTCCAACCCTGACATCATGTTGCTCGATGAACCGACCAACAACTTGGATATCAACTCGATCCGCTGGCTGGAAGATATTCTGAATCAGCGTCAGTGCACCATGGTGATCATTTCGCACGATCGGCATTTTTTGAACAGCGTGTGTACGCACATGGCCGATCTGGATTTCAGCACGATCAAAATTTATCCGGGCAATTACGACGAATACATGACCGCCTCGACGCAAGCGCGCGAACTCATGACTTCGAACAACGCGAAAAAACAAACCCAGATTACCGAGCTGAAAGCCTTCGTCGCGCGCTTCTCCGCTAACGCATCCAAAGCGCGCCAAGCCACGTCGCGTCAGCGCCAGATCGAAAAAATTAAACTCGAAGACATCAAACCTTCGAGCCGCCAATATCCGTTCATCCGCTTCGAAGTCGATGACAAAGATAAATTACACCGCTCGGCAGTCGGCGTAGAACGGCTTGCCAAGGGTTACGACAAACTACTATTCAAAAACTTTAATATTCTCGTCGAGCCGGGCGAAAAAATCGCCATCATCGGCCAGAACGGCGTCGGTAAAACGACGCTGTTGCGCACGCTCGCGGGCAATTTGAAACCCGACGAAGGCATTGTTAAGTGGGCCGAAAAAGCACGCCCTGGTTACATGGCGCAAGACACCACTGAAGATTTTCCTGAAGCCATTTCGCTCACCGAATGGGTCACCAATTGGCGCAAAGAAGGCGACGACGATCAAGTCGTGCGCGGCACGCTAGGTCGATTATTATTTTCCGGCGACGAAGTAAAAAAATCCGTCAAAGTGATTTCCGGCGGCGAAAAAGGCCGCATGATCTTCGGCAAACTCATGTTGCAAAAACCTAATGTGCTGCTCATGGACGAGCCGACCAACCACTTGGACATGGAATCCATCGAAGCCCTCAACGGCGCGCTGGAACAATACAAAGGTACATTAATTTTTGTTTCGCATGATCGCGAATTTGTGTCGTCATTAGCCACACGCATTATCGAAATGACGCCAGAAAAAATCACCGACTACAAAGGCACGTATGAGGAATTTTTGCGTAGTCAGGGTGTGGATTTGTGATATTGATAGTAATTAAATAGCTTTATAACTATTTGATTATATTGAATTATTTGTAATAATTTTTTGCGGGTTTTTCTCGTCTTATGCCGGCTAAAGAACTCAGCAACTACGACCGCATCTACGCCGCAGTTAAAAAAATTCCTCGCGGTAAAGTGGCGACTTACGGACAAGTCGCACTGCTCGCCGGCCTCGGCCGTCACGCCCGCCAAGTGGGTTACGCGTTGCACGCGCTACCCAACGGCAAAAAAATTCCCTGGCATCGTGTGATCAACGCGAAAGGCGAAATCAGCGCGCGCAGCAGTGGTGATCACGATTCATTACAACGCGTGTTGTTGGAAAAAGAAGGTGTGGTGTTTGGGATGCATGGTCGCGTGTCGTTGGAAAAATATCGTTGGCGGCCGGAAGAAAGTATTTCGCAATAATTTCCTTATTGTCATTCTGAGTGCAACGAAGAATCCGCTGTTGCGCGCGTCAAATCAAAACCGAAAAGCAGATCCTTCGCAAAGCTCAGGATGACACACTTCTTTCTCTATGATGTGGGAAAGTTGGCGGGAAAACATACCGGCTCCCACACTATCGCAACGCGTGCGCACGGCGCACCCTACTCGCCAATCAAAGAAAGAAATGGTTTCCCTTCTGCGCCGACGGTATTTTTGCTGCCTATCGGGGGCCGTCGGCGAGAAAACTCGCTCTTACCTTCACATTAAATCTGCATCACCGCGTAGCTCAAACAGGTTCTCGCCGACGGCCCCCGATAGGCAGCAAAAATACCGTCGGCGCAGAAGGGAAACCATTTCTTTCTTTGATTGGCGAGTAGGGTGCGCCGTG
>JAYVJD010000076.1:0-5481 GCA_043769625.1 Pseudomonadota bacterium
CGGCAGTTCCGGTGCGGATTCTTTGGATTTAATTTCTTCGACCAAAGCAAAATCCATTTTGGTCGTTTCCAAATCGACACGCGCGATTTTAATTTTTACGCGGTCGCCGATGCGGTATTGCTTGCCGGTGCGCTCGCCGAGCAGGCGATGCTTGGCTTGATCGAAATGGAAATAGTCGGTGCCGAGTTCAGAGATGTGAACTAAGCCTTCGACATATACATCGTCCAGCGCGACAAAAATACCAAAGCTGGTGACGGAACTCACCGTGCCGCTGAATTCTTCGCCGACCTTATCCTGCATGTAATAACACTTGAGCCAGGCTTCGACATCGCGCGTCGCGTCGTCGGCGCGGCGCTCGGTCTGCGAGCAATGCACGCCGAGCTCGGCCCATTTGCCGGTCGGATTATATTTTTCGCCATCCAACACCGCCTTGATGGCGCGATGCACGAGCAAGTCGGGATAGCGACGAATCGGCGAAGTGAAATGCGCATACGCTTCATAGGCCAAACCGAAATGGCCGACGTTATCCGGGCTATACACCGCTTGCTGCAAGGAGCGCAGCATCACGGTTTGCAGCAATTTCGCGTCGGGGCGCAGCTTGATTTTTTCCAACAACGCCGCATAGTCTTTGGCGTGCGGCGCATCGCCACCGCCGAGCTGCATGCCGAATTCCTTGAGGAATTCGCGTAGCGCTTCCAGCTTGATTTCGGTCGGGCCTTCGTGGATGCGATACAGCGTGTGCTGTTTATTTTTCGCCAGGAAATCCGACGCGCAGACATTGGCAGCCAACATACATTCTTCTATCAGCTTGTGCGCATCATTACGCACTACCGGAATGATTTTTTCGATTTTGCCTTTGTCGTCGAAAATCATTTGCGTTTCGGTGGTTTCAAAATTAATCGCGCCGCGCTGGTTGCGCGCCTTCAACAGCACTTTGAATAATTTGTACAAGCTCTGCACATGCGGCAACACATGCGCGTATTGCTTCGCGTCCGTGCCTTTTGGATCTTCGATCATCGCCCAGGCTTTGGTATAAGTGAGACGCGCTTTCGAATGCATCACCGAGGGGTAAAACTCATATTCTTTTATGTCGCCGTTTTGCGTAATGGTCATATCGCATACCATGCACAAACGATCGACTTCGGGATTGAGCGAACACAAACCGTTGGACAAAGCTTCCGGCAACATGGGGATCACGCGACGGGGAAAATACACAGAGTTACCGCGATTGTAGGCCTCGCGATCAAGCGCATCTTTTGGTTGCACATAATGACTGACGTCCGCGATGGCGACCATCAGGCGGAAATCTTTGCCCTTAGGCTCGCAAAAAACAGCGTCGTCGAAATCACGCGCCGTTTCGCCGTCTATGGTCACCAGCGGCAAGTCGCGCACATCGACGCGGCCTTTGAGATCGGCCTTGCCCACCGTCGGCGAAAACTTTTTACTCGCGCTTTCCACGTCAGACGGAAACTCGTGCGGCAAATCGTGTTTGCGCAAGGCGATTTCGATTTCCATGCCGGGGTCGGCGTAGTTGCCCAGCACTTCGACGATGCGTGCGATCGGTTCGGCGTGCTTCGACGGTTGCTGTACGATTTCAGCGATGACCACTTGGCCGGACTTGGCATTCAAGCTGCCGCCGGATTCAATCAGAATATCCTGATTGATACGCTTATTTTCCGCCACGACAAACAACACACCGCGCTCGGAATACAAGCGACCGACGATGCGATTGTTGACGCGTTCCAATACTTCGACTATGGTCGCTTCGAGGCGGCCGCGTCGATCAACGCCGGTTTGTTTCACCATCACGCGGTCGCCGTGCAACACGCCTTGCATTTGTTTCGGGCCTAGGAACATATCCGGCTTGCCGTCATCGGGGATCAGAAAGCCGAAACCGTCGGCGTGACCTTCCACGCGGCCTTTGATCAAATCGAGTTTATCGGCGAGGCATAGCGCACCTTTGCGGTTGCGCATGATTTGCCCATCGCGCTCCATCGCGCGCAAGCGGCGGTCGAACAATTCTTGTTCATCAGCGGTGATGTCGAGCATGTTGAATAATTGCCCAGCATCAACCGGCACACCCTGCTCGGTAAGGATGTCGAGAATATACTCGCGGCTCGGCAGCGCCGCCTCGTATTTGCCGATTTCGCGCTGCAAATGCGGGTCGCGCAAACGCAGTGAAAGTGGCTTGGCGGCTTTGGCCGAAGTTTTTGTTACTGTCTTCTTAGTTGACAAAGTGTGGCTTTCCTATAAAATTTGCCCTCTTCCGTGCCCAGATGGCGGAATTGGTAGACGCACTAGGTTCAGGTCCTAGCGGTGGCAACACTGTGGAGGTTCGAGTCCTCTTCTGGGCACCACCCGCATCAAATCTCTTTTCGATGCGATTTGTTGATAGCTCTGTTTTACATTCCTGTTTAAAATTCATTTACTTCTTTCGGCGTAATTCGCTATGCTCATTGACGCTCTACTTTTGCGGGCTTCGAGAGCTATGATTTACAAGAGAAGCAAATCAGTGGGAGTGCAGAGAATGCTGGAAAATCCTTATTCCAAATAGTCTTAGCAGTATCGAACGTAATCGCCTGAGCTTCCCACTGGCCCCTTGTTGTAGATTTCAGATAACCCTGTGTCCAAGAACTTTTGGCAGAGAATTTCCCAAGAAAAACTACTTGATTAGCCTGAACAGAGAAGGGCTTCGTAAACTCACTTGCATTGGTGGGAGCTTTGAATTCGCGAGTTAATCGCCCGGTTCCCCAGTAGGAGTTAAATACCATCCAATGTGTCACGCGATACTGGCCTGGCGGGATTGCAATGGCATTGGTTTCTATATTCCCAGCTTCGACTCCAGCTACCGTTGAGAAAGGAAGAACGTGTTCTACGTTCGTTTCGATGTTTGTCAGTACAAATGCGGTTGCAAAGGTTTTTTGTTCTGTTATGAAATTACCTGCGACGTAGCCATTTGAAAGGGCGGGCTTTGACTGCTTTGACAATATCCCCTCGTAACTCGCACATCCTGTGAGAATTAACACTACAACGTAAAGTGCTAAATTTTTCATGTATGTCCTATTCTGTATTCTAAGAGAAATTTTTGTTTACTACAGAAAGTAGATGCCCTAAATTCACCGGCTATCCGTCCTTGAGTTCAAATGCATCCATGCGGTCAGGTCTTTCATTATCATATTTTCAGACATTAATTTTCTTCTATATTTCACCCGCCTGCTCATCATTGCGTAAAAAAATCCGGTCTTGAATTATTTTCACTGAAACGGATGTCTCAGCACAATCGTTTCATCTCTATCCGGTCCGGTGGACACCATATCAACCGGCACACCACACACCGCTTCCATTTTCTTCAAATAGTTTTGTGCGGGCTTCGGCAACTTGTCGAATTCTCGTACGCCGACCGTGTTGTCCGTCCAACCCGGCATTTCTTCATAGACCGGTTCACATTGCGCCAGCGCTTCTGCGCCGAACGGCAAAATATCGTGCGCGACGCCGTTGATTTTGTAGCCGATGCAGATCTGTAATTCTTCCACGCCATCGAGCACGTCGAGTTTGGTCACGCACAAACCGGATACGCCGTTGATTTGGATCGAGCGCTTGAGCGCAGCCGCGTCGAACCAGCCGCAGCGGCGTGCACGTCCGGTGGTCGCGCCAAATTCGTTGCCTTTGGTGGAAAGATGTTTGCCGACTTCATCATCCAGCTCAGTCGGAAACGGCCCGCTGCCGACGCGCGTGGTGTAAGCCTTGGTGATGCCGAGTACGTAGTGCAACATCTGCGGGCCGACGCCGCTGCCTGCTGCCGCCGCACCGGCGACGCAATTGGATGAGGTGACAAACGGATAAGTACCGTGGTCGATGTCGAGCAAAGTGCCTTGCGCGCCTTCGAACAAAATATTTTTACCCGCCTTGCTCATATCGTACAACTGGCGCGGCACGTCGGCGACCATCGGTTTAAGGCGCTCGGCCAATTTCAATGTGTCGTCGTAGGTCTTTTGAAAATCCACCGGCGCGACTTTGAAATAATTTTGCAAAACGAAATTATGGTAATCGAGCAGTTCGCGCAACTTAGTCGCAAAACGGTCGGGGAAAAATATATCCTGCAAGCGAATGGCGCGGCGCGCGACTTTGTCTTCATACGCCGGGCCGATGCCGCGACCGGTGGTGCCGATTTTGGCTTCGCCTTTGGCGGCTTCACGCGCGATGTCGAGCGCGGCATGGTAGGGCAATATCAGCGGACAGGCTTCGGAAATGCGCAAGCGCCCTGCCGTGCTGACACCGGCCGCTTCGAGGGTATCAACTTCTTTCAACAAAGCTTCGGGCGACACGACGACGCCGTTACCGATGTAACACGCCACGCCCGCGCGCAAAATACCGGAGGGAATCAAATGCAAAACGGTTTTTTTGCCGCCGATAACCAGCGTGTGCCCGGCGTTATGTCCCCCTTGAAAACGCACTACGCCGTCGGCGTGATCGGTTAACCAATCGACCAACTTGCCTTTGCCTTCATCGCCCCATTGCGTACCGATTACCACTACATTTTTTGCCATGTCACTTGCTCAATTATAATTTAAGAAATATTTTTTACTTGCCACGCGCCGTTGACTTGCGCGATCTCTCGGTCGCAATTCAATTCTGCGCGGTGCTCACTACTGCCAGGCAATTCGATTTTGACGATTTCGCCTTTGTTGCGTAATTCATTGATTATATTCAATAATTTTATATCCTCTAAATGCGGCGCGAGGATGGCGTGGGCATTATTTTTTATTGGATACTGGCGCGCGAGTTCACGTAAATCCATATCAAATCCGGTTGCCGGACGTGAGCGCCCAAAGGCTTTGCCGACTTGGTCGTAGCGCCCACCACGCGCGATGGCGTCGGCATAACCCGGCGCATACGCCGCGAACACAACACCGCTGTGATAATGATAGCCGCGCAATTCGGCGAGATCGAAACTGATGTGATCGACGCTGCCTTTGAGTTGCTGCGCTAAAGATTTCAAATCATGTAAGGCAGACGTCAGTTCAGGCAAAGCGGGTAATTTTTTTGCGGCGACATCAAGCACCTTTACGTCGCCGTAAAGCTCTGGCAAGAAGCGCAACGCATCGCGCGAAGCGGCCGATAATTTTTGTGTCAGTTCGCGTAACAAGGGCACATCTTTGGCCAGTAAGGCGTGGAACATATCGCCTTCCTGCTCGACAGTAATCGCCGCTTGTTTTGCCAGAGCGCGAAAAATACCGACGTGGCCCAAATCCAAAGTGACGCCATTCACGCCGCTCACGCGCAAGGCTTCGAGCATCAGGCGCTGAATTTCAATATCGCTTTCAATACCAGCGTGGCCGTATAACTCCGCGCCTATCTTCAGCGGCTCACGCGATTGCGCGATGCCTGAGGGCAAGGTGTGCAAGACGTTGCCGGCGTAGCACAAACGGGTGACGCCTTTGCGATTGAGCAAGTGCGCATCGATGCGCGCCACTTGCGGCG
>JAYVJD010000077.1:0-13815 GCA_043769625.1 Pseudomonadota bacterium
CCGCAATCCTGCGTCGCCTCGACCAGATTATGCGCAGTGATAAACGGAATGCCGGACACTTTAATCAAATGCTTGCATACCAGCGCGGCGTATTCCGGCTCGGCGTTAATGCCGGTGCCGATAGCGGTCGCACCGAGATTGATTTCGCGGATCAACAGCGCGGCTTCTTTCAAGCGTTCTTCATCTTCGCCCAACATCACCGCGTAAGTGGAAAATTCCTGGCCCAAGGTCATCGGCACCGCATCCTGCAATTGCGTGCGGCCCATCTTAATCACGTCATGGAACTCAATTGTTTTCGCCTCGAAAGCAATACGCAAATACGCCATCGCGTCGGTCAAGCGCGTAATGGCAAACCACAACGCCAACTTCACCGCAGTAGGGTAAACGTCGTTCGTACTTTGCGAAAGATTCACATGATCAAGCGGATGCAGCTTGGCGTAATCGCCTTTTTGTTCGCCTAATAATTCCAAACCGCGATTGGCGATGACTTCGTTCGCATTCATATTGGTCGAAGTCCCCGCGCCGCCCTGAATCACATCGACCACGAATTGCTCATGCCATTTTCCCTGACGGATTTCCTCGCACGCTTTCACAATCGCGCTGGTACGCGCCTCGTCGATTAAACCCAACTCATGGTTGGTCACCGCAGCCGCGTGCTTGACGCAGGCGAGGGCGTTGATCAGGTCGGGGTAAATGCTGATCGGCGTGCCAGTGATGGGGAAGTTATGCAGCGCGCGTAAGGTGTGCACGCCGTAATAAGCCTGCGCCGGGATTTCCAGATCGCCGAGGAGATCGTGTTCGATGCGGGTGGATTTATTATTCATTAATAAAAATTCCTTTTGATACAAATATTCAGGCATTCCACCATGATTGTGCGCAAGCCTTATTTTTTTTCATTGAGTAAGCCAAGACATATAACCACCACATTCCGCGTAACACGATACCAACATGACCTTGCCAAGCATAAATAAGATCGTAAACTGTCCAGACAATAAACAGCACAGAAACCAATATAAGAATAATTTGGCCCGCGAATCTATGTCGCAGGATCAAGTAACCTGCAACAAGTGCGAAAAAAGCGAGCGTGCCCGATGCGATTCGTCCAGCATTTGTTCCTTCAAGTAAATGCTCTGTAATTAAATGTGCCGATTTAGGTTGGCCATATTTTGTCGCAATTTGCGTTGATTGCCATTCAGCAATATATGGTATGGCAAAGGCTCCAATTATGAAGACTAAACCTGAAATTATCGCCAGATAGGAGACTGAACGCATAGATTAATACCCTGGCAAGATATATTTTTTTAAGGCAAGAGAAGCGCTCAAATTTTTGCTACTCAAATTAATGCTGCAAAATCTTCGACAAAAACTGTTGCGCGCGTTCGCTTCTAGGGGAGCCGAAGAAATCGGCTTTGTTGGCGTCTTCGACGATTTCGCCTTTGTCCATGAAGATGACACGATGCGCGACGCGTTTGGCGAAGCCCATTTCGTGAGTGACCACCATCATGGTCATGCCTTCCTGCGCCAGTTCGACCATGACATCCAATACTTCGTTGATCATTTCCGGGTCGAGCGCGGAGGTGGGTTCGTCGAACAGCATGGCGATGGGGTTCATTGCCAACGCGCGTGCGATGGCGACGCGTTGTTGCTGGCCACCGGAAAGTTGGCCGGGGTATTTTTGCGCTTGGGCTTTGAGGCCGACGCGATCCAATAATTTCATTCCTGTTTCCGCTGCTTCTTCTTTGCTGCGACCGAGCACTTTGGTTTGCGCCAGGGTTAGATTATCGGTGATGGATAAATGCGGGAACAATTCAAAATTTTGGAACACCATGCCGATGCGTGCGCGCAGTTTGGGCAAGTCGGTTTTTTTGTCGCCGACGGAGATGCCATCGACGGTGATCTCGCCGGATTGAAACGGTTCGAGACCGTTGACGCATTTGATCAACGTGGATTTGCCCGAACCGGAGGGGCCGCACACGACCACGACTTCGCCTTTTTTCACTTGCGTGCTGCAGTTTTTCAGCACTTGAAAAGCGCCATAGTGCTTGCTAATATTATTCAATATAATCATATGCTTACCTTATGCTGTAATCGCTTCACAATAATGGATAACGTGTAACAAATAATGAAATAAACCAGTCCGGCGAAAATATACATTTCATGCAAGCGTCCGTCGCGTTGCGCGACTTTCGATGCCGCGCCGAGAAAATCCGATGCTGATACGACATAGAGCAACGACGTATCTTGAAACAAGATTATCGTTTGCGTGAGCAGTATCGGCAGCATGTTGCGGAAGGCTTGCGGCAGCACGACGTGCTGCATGGTTTGGCGATAATTCAGCCCGAGCGCGTTACCCGCCATGACTTGCCCGCGCGGAACGCTTTGGATGCCCGCGCGCATGATCTCGCAATAGTAAGCCGCTTCAAATAAAGTGAAGGTAATAAAGGCGGTTTTTTCTGCACCGACGGGTATCGGATTGCCGCTCGGATCAAAGAGGGTTCCCAACACAAACGGCACGAGGAAAAATATCCAGAAGATGACCAGCACCAGCGGAATCGAACGCAACAAGTTGACGTAACCAGACGCCAGCCACGATAAAGGTTTGATCGATGACAGTCGCGCCATGGCCAGCAGCGTGCCAAAAAAAATCCCACCGACCATCGCCACCAATGTCAGTTGGATGGTGTACTGCAGGCCTTTCCACAAAAACGGCAAGGCACGCACGATCACGTCGTAGTCGAAATTGCCCCACATTACGTCTTGCCTTTCGCGCCCCAGCCGGGCACCTGCGCTTTGTGCTCGACGTAGGCCATGAGGCGATTGACGCTGAATGCGACGATGATGTACATCACGGTCGCCGCACCGAAGGCTTCGAAAGTTTTGAAAGTAAATTCATTCATCTGCCGTGCTTGCGCAGTGAGTTCAAGCAAACCAATTGCCAGGGCAACGGAGGAGTTTTTGAAAATATTCATGAACTCGGAAGTGAAGGGTGGAATGATGATGCGCGCAGCGACGGGTAATAATACGTAGCGATACATTTGCGCCGTGGTGAGACCCAAGGCAGTGGCGGCGAGTGTTTGTCCGCGTGGAATCGACTGGATGCCGGAGCGCACTTGCTCGGCGATACGCGCGGAGGTAAACAAGCCCAGCGCAACGACGGCGGTGTAAAACATGCTCCACGGCGGGTCGATGGATTTAATGGCTTTGGCCGTCTCCGCCGGAAACCAATCGGGGATGACAAAAAACCACAGGAACATTTGCACAATGAGCGGGATGTTGCGGAATAGCTCGACGTAGAAATTGCCGAGGCGCACAAACCATTTATTCGGCGTGGTACGCAGCACGCCGACGATAGTACCGAGGACGACCGCGACGACCCAAGCCGATAATGCGGTGGCGACAGTCCAGCCGAGGCCGGAGATCAGCCAGTCGATGTATCTCGCGCCGGTTTCCGGCGTTTCCTCCAGATACACACCCCAGTTCCAGCCTGTTGCCATGATTATTTCTTCTTTAGATTTTGCTAGTGGGTTAGTAGGGACTGCGTAATTTCAACGGAAGTAGAGTGCGCCGTGCGCAAGCGTAAAATGTTTCCGTCAGCCAATAGATAATATTCCGAGCCTTAGACGTGCGCGCGGCGCACCCTACGCACTATACAAATATTGTTCCAGTAAAAAAGGGAAACATGTTTTACATGTTTCCCTTAATCATACATTAGCTTTTACTATTTTCCTGCGGCTTAAATACCTTTGTCGTTCGGATTGGCAAAGGCTTCTTTCAACTCGGGCGACATGGGGATGTTCAGGTTGACGCCTTTCGGGGGAATCGCGGCGGTGAACCATTTGTTATAAATCTTTTCACCTTCGCCTGATTTCATTACGCCGCCGATGGTGGCGTGGACCAAGTCTTTGAACTGGGCATCGTCTTTGCGGATCATGATGCCGTAAGGCTCGGTGGAAAAGGCTTTAGGCAGCACGATGAAGTCAGCCGGGGTTTCTGCTGTAGCGCGCAAGCCGTAGAGCAATACGTCGTCCATTTCAAACGCGACGGCGCGATCGCTTTTCACCATCTGGAACGATTCAGCGTGGTCTTTCGCCATGATGAATTTGAGATCCAGATTATTTTTTTCGCTCAGTTCGCGCACGTATTTGCCCGATGTCGTACCTTGGGTGGTGACGACCGTTTTGCCTTTGAGCTCTTCCGGGCCCTTGATGCCGGAGTTGGTCTTGACCAGCATTTTTACTGCAGCGATGTAAGTGGTCGGGGAGAAGGCGACTTCTTCCTGACGCTTGACGCTGTTGGTGGTCGAGCCGCATTCGAGATCGATGGTGCCGTTTTTCATCAGTGGGATACGGTTGCTGGAATTGACGGCTTGGTATTTCACCTCGACGCCCGCGCCGACTTTGGCTTTGACCGCATCGACTACTTTGGCGCACAAATCCATCATATAGCCGACCGGTTGCTGCTTGTCGTCATAGTAGGAAAAAGGAATCGATGATTCACGGTGGCCAACGGTGATGGTGTTGTTGTCTTTGATTTTTTTCAATGTGCCGGTGAGCTCTTGGGCGTTTACGGTGCTGCTTAATGCCAGACTGGCCAAGGCCAGCAGGGAAATGCGCATAGTGTGGTTCATGTTGAAAAAGCTCCTCCAATGGTACGGATGATTCCGTAAGTGCCTAACGATTTTTATGCCAGCCTGTTGACAGGCTTTTTAATGACGACGCCGGTTACCCGGCGCCGTTTATTTTGACAGCTTAGAAGCGGTGTTGAATGCCCAATGCCAGGCCGGTGCGGTCGGAGCCAGGCAAAGTCGAACCTGCGCCGACGGCCGACGAGTTAAATGCGTTAGCATCAAAGTTGTAGCTGCCATTTTTTTCGTTGTCGATACGTGTGTAGTAAGTATAAATGTCAGTACGCTTGGAGAAGCCGTACACACCGCCGACGGTCAATTGCTTGGCGCCGGAATCGGCTAGATTGCTCACGTTACCGACTTGGCACAATGCCAGCGTAGCGCAACCGGGAGGCGAAGAGCCTGTGCCGGCGTTAGCTTTAGCGTACTGTGCGCGCAACGAGCCGGCGCCGATTTGATAAATCGAGCTGACAAACCAAGCGTTGCGTTTGATGTCGCCGGTGACAGGTGCGTATTGCAGGCGTTCCCATACGGCGCTGGTGGTGAGCGGGCCGAATTTAACCTGGCCGCCTAAGCGTGTGCCCTTGTCGTCTTTGTTGCTGCCTTGGTAGCTTTTGTGAATTTCGTGTGCAGCGGAAACATACACTGGGCCATTGCGATAAGACACCATGCCGGATAACAAGCGACCACGGCCAGCGGCCGTATCTTCAGCCGTGCCTGCGCCGAGGCGACCGCTGAAGCCGCTCAAGTTCGGCGTCCAGTATTGAATCACGTTACGCTGGCGCCGTTCAAAAGAGGAGTTGTTGTTGTTGCCGTTTGTGGTGGAGCCGTTACCAATCAGCGCCTGATAGCTTTCCATGCCGAGAGCTTGGAATACGTCCAGATCAACGCCGGTGGTGGAATATTTGTATGGCGTATCCCATTGACCCAACAACCATGTACCGAATTGACCTTCAAGGCCGACGCCGCTATTACGCGTCGCCCAGCTACCGGCTGCGTCGCCGTCTTGGCGAATGCCAGTTTCTACTTGAAACCAGGCTTTGAGGCCATTAGCGCCTAAGTTTTCTGTACCGCGAAAACGGACGAAAGAGGAATTGCTGGATAAGCGCTTTTGCGTTTGTTCAGCCGCGCCGGAAGTGGAAACGCCGGATTTGACGGACTCTGCCGTCACGTCCAAACGTCCACCAATGGTAACGCCGCTGTCATCTGCATGGGCGATGCCAGCGGTAAAACAGGCGGCTGCGATGGCGGTAAGGGTGAAAAGTTTTTGCATAATTGAGAAGCTCCAATGGTTTATTATGTTTTCAGACTAAAACTACTTGGTAATGATATGAATATAAAGTGTTTATTCCAAGTAAAACTTGTGCCTTGCATGGGCTTTGATGGCCACAATTTCGAGCTGTTCGATAGATACTGTAACCTATTGATTAAATTGAATAAATTGTATAGTTGATGTATGGAAAATTGTTGTATTTTCCACACAGTTTATTTAATCCGGCGCGATAATCAGCGCGGCAACTACTTTGCGGCCTTCGGCCAGCAGCACGTTGTAGGTGCGGCAAGCGGCGGCGGTATCCATAATTTCGACGCCAATTTTTGCGACGGCCAATGCGCGCGTGGTCGCTGGAGGTAAAAATCGAAACGCTGCGCCGCTACCGAGCAAGACGATTTCAGGTGCGAGCGCCACAATCGACGCAAAATCCTGTTCGCACAAAGCATCGAAACCCAAAGTCGCCCAAGGTTGAATAATTTGCTCCGCGGTGACGATGACTGATTGCGTCAGCTTGTGCTGGTTGACTTGAACGTAATCCGCGCCAAAGCCGGTAAAAGCATTTTGCGTGGCATGGGTTGCGAGATGTAGTTTCAAGTCGGTTTCCTTGGTGGCGATAAGGGGATTTCGTTGCTGTAGCAGAGGGCGTCGGTTACAATCGTACACTTTTTACGGCCGCATTTGCATGGGCTGTCAGTGTTTTTTGCAAGGAAATTTTATGAGTGTGATCAAGCTGCCTGAAGTCGCTGTGCCATTAGCGACGGCGCACACCGTGTACAAATCGGCCAAGCTCGCCGGTATCGCCTACGACATCCGTGGCCCGGTGCTAGATAAGGCGCGGCAGATGGAAGAAGAAGGGCAAAAAATCATCAAGCTCAACATCGGCAACATTGCCGCATTTGGCTTGGAACCACCGGACGAAATCGTGCAGGACATGATCCGCAATTTGCCGCACGCGGCGGGTTATACCGATTCCAAAGGCTTGTTCGCGCCGCGCAAAGCCATCGTGCATTACACGCAGGAAAAAAATATTGCCGGCGTCACGGTCGATGACGTCTATCTCGGCAACGGCGCGTCGGAATTGATCGTGATGGCGATGAATGCCTTGCTCAACGACGGCGACGAAGTGTTGATTCCCGCGCCGGATTATCCGCTTTACACGGCAGCAGTAGCGCTGTCATCTGGCAAACCAGTGCATTATGTTTGCGACGAGCAAGCCGACTGGATGCCCGATGTCGCCGACATCAAACGCAAAATCACCCCACGCACTAAAGCCATCGTGATTATCAATCCGAATAACCCGACCGGTGCTTTATATCCAGATTCAGTATTGCGCGAAATCGTCGAAGTCGCGCGGCAAAATCGTTTGGTGGTTTTCGCTGATGAAATTTACGACAAGACTTTATACGATGGCGAAACGCATACCAGCATCGCTTCGATGGCCGACGACGTGTTGTTCGTGACATTTAACGGGCTGTCAAAAAATTATCGTGCTTGCGGTTATCGCGCGGGATGGATGGTGGTGTCGGGCGCGAAAAAATCCGCCAAAGACTACATCGAAGGTTTGACCATGCTGGCGTCGATGCGCTTGTGCGCTAACACACCAGGCCAACTCGCGATACAAACCGCGCTCGGCGGTTATCAAAGTATAAAAGACTTGGTCGCGCCCGCAGGACGTCTCGCGCGACAACGCGATCTGGCGCATAAACTACTCACCGACATTCCCGGCGTCACTTGCGTCAAACCGAAAGCAGCGTTGTATATGTTCCCCAGATTGGATGCGAAAATGTATCCGATCAAAGACGATCAACAATTCGCTTACGAATTATTGTCGGAAGAAAAAGTCCTCATCGTGCAAGGCACCGGTTTTAATTGGTCCAAGCCTGATCATTTCCGTTTGGTGTTTTTGCCGAACTCGGATGACCTCACCGAAGCGATCCAACGCATCGCTCGTTTCCTTGCTGGCTACGCCCAGCGCCACACTTAAAATATTGAATATAATCAAATACTTATGATGAAACCCATACATGTAGGCTTACTTGGTTGCGGCACCGTTGGCAGCGGCACTTTTACTGTTTTACAACGCAATCAACAAGAAATTATGCGTCGCGCCGGTCGCGAAATTGTGATCAAAATCGTCGCCGATAAAGACATGGAAAAAGCGCGCGCCTTGGTCAACGGCAAAGCCGAAGTGATCGACGACGCGTTCAAAGTCGTCGCGCAAAAAGATATCGATATCGTCGTTGAACTCATCGGCGGCACCGGCATCGCCAAGGATTTAGTGTTGCAAGCGATCGAAAACGGCAAGCATGTCGTCACCGCCAATAAAGCCTTGATGGCCAAACACGGCAACGAAATTTTCGCCGCCGCGCAGAAGAAGGGCGTGATGGTCGCGTTCGAAGCCGCCGTCGCTGGGGGCGTGCCGATTATCAAAGCGTTGCGTGAAGGCTTGACCGCCAATCGCATCGAATGGATCGCTGGCATTATTAACGGCACTAGCAATTTTATTCTCAGCGAAATGCGTGACAAAGGTTTGTCCTTCGACACGGTGTTAAAGCAAGCGCAAAAGCTCGGCTACGCCGAAGCGGATCCGACTTTCGATATCGAAGGCGTGGACGCCGCGCACAAGCTGACCATCATGTCGGCCATTGCCTTCGGTATCCCGATGCAATTTGAAAAAGCCTACACCGAAGGCATTTCCAAACTGTCGAAGCAGGATATCGAATACGCCGAACAACTCGGCTATCGCATCAAATTGTTAGGCATTACGCGGCGCGCCAAAAACGGTATCGAGTTGCGCGTGCATCCGACGCTGATCCCGATGCGTCGTCTCATCGCCAATGTAGAGGGCGTGATGAATGCCGTGCTGGTAAAAGGCGACGCCGTCGGCGCGACCTTGTATTACGGAGCAGGCGCAGGTGCGGAACCGACGGCTTCGGCTGTGGTGGCCGATTTGGTCGATATCACGCGCATGCACACCGCCGACCCGGAGCATCGCGTGCCGCATCTGGCCTTCCAGCCGGATCAACTCAGCAACACGCCGATATTACCGATGGAAGAAGTCGAGACCTCGTATTACCTGCGCATGCGCGTGCAGGACAAACCTGGTGTGTTGGCCGACGTGACCCGCATCCTCGCAGATTTGAATATTTCCATCGACGCGATGATCCAAAAAGAACCGGGCGAGGGCGAAAAGCAAACCGATATTATTTTGCTCACGCATATCACGCAGGAAAAATATATCAACGCCGCGCTGGCGAGAATCGAAGCACTATCCACGATCACTGGCAAAGTAACGCGTATCCGCCTCGAAGAATTAGGTCGTCACTAAGATGAAATACATTTCTACGCGCGGCGGTATGCCGCCGCAATCGTTTACGGACATTTTGCTCGGCGGCCTTGCGCCCGATGGCGGCTTGGCGATGTGCGAAAGCTATCCTACAGTGACGGCAGACGAACTCAAGGCTTGGCGCGGCTTAGGCTACGCTGATCTGGCATTTGAAATCATCAGTAAATTCGCTGACGATATTCCCGCCGCTGATTTGAAAAAAATTATCGCCAAAACTTACACCGCCGAAATTTATTGCAATGGTGACAACGCCAGCGACATCACGCCGCTGAAAACCTTGGCGCCGGGTTTGCATATCCTCGCGCTGTCTAATGGGCCGACGCTGGCGTTTAAAGACATCGCGATGCAATTACTCGGTAATTTATTTGAATACACTTTGGCCAAAAATCAAGCTGAGTTGAATATTCTTGGTGCTACGAGCGGTGACACCGGATCCTCGGCCGAATACGCCATGCGCGGCAAACGCGGGATTCGCGTATTCATGCTTTCGCCCAAGGACAAAATGAGCGCATTTCAGACAGCTCAAATGTTTTCACTGCAAGACAAAAATATTTTCAACGTCGCCGTTGAAGGCGTGTTCGATGACTGTCAGGACATGGTCAAAGCCGTCAGCCGCGACGCCGAATTCAAAGCCCAATACAAAATCGGCACGGTTAATTCGATCAACTGGGCGCGAGTAGTAGCGCAAGTGGTTTATTACTTCAAAGGCTATTTCGCCGCGACCAAAAATAACAGCGAACAAGTTTCTTTCGCTGTGCCATCGGGCAACTTCGGCAATATTTGCGCCGGACACATTGCGCGCATCATGGGTTTGCCGATACGTAAATTGATATTAGCCACCAATGAAAATAACGTCCTGGATGAATTTTTTCGTACCGGCATTTATCGCGCGCGAACCTCTGTCGAGACGCAGCAAACCAGCAGCCCGTCGATGGACATTTCCAAAGCGTCGAATTTTGAACGTTTTGTGTTTGACCTAATGGGGCGCGACGCAAAAACGGTGCGCGGTTTGTGGCATAGCGTCGATACGCAAGGCTCGTTCGATTTATCCGGTAGCGAGCACTTTAAAAACATCGCTGATTATGGTTTCGTGTCGGGGGCAAGCTCACACGCAGATCGATTGGCCACGATACGTGAAGTGCAAAAAAAATACGGCATGATGATTGACCCGCACACCGCTGACGGCATCAAAGTCGGCCTCGAACAGCGCGAACAGAATATTCCGCTGATTTGTTTGGAGACCGCATTGCCAGCGAAATTTGCCGAGACGATTCACGAAGCGTTGAGGGTCGAACCGCCGCGGCCCGTCGCGTATGAAAATATAGAATCACTGCCAAAGCGATTTGACGTGATGAATGCCGATGCGCAGGCGATTAAATCCTATATCGCTTCTCATATCTGACAAAAAAGATTGCGCCGGTGTGATGTAGTTGCTTGCAACCCCGTGCAATTTCAGCTATAACATAACTCTTTGATTACATTGAACTAATAATAGCGCGACAAAGGGGATCAAGATGAATATTCTGGAACTGACTTCCGACGAGGGTTTGCTTTTGTTGCCAGAACACTTGGTGAAAGCGGAAACCGTGCATCGCCAATTGCGTCCGCAATTGCCCGAGAATTATCTGGAAAAAATGACCCGCGTATTCGCCAATGGCGGTCGCATGATCGTTGCAGAGCAAGACGGTCTGATTGGCGGAGTAGCGGTGTACCGCATTGTCGAAAACACCGCGTTTGACCGGCAACTCTATGTCGATGATTTAGTCACCGCCGAGGTATTGCGTTCAAGAGGTATCGGGCGCGCCTTATTGAGATTTTTGCAGGAGAAAGCTAAACAAGAAAATTGCGGCTCAGTGGCGCTGGATTCCGGCACGCAACGCCAGCGCGCGCATCAATTTTATTTCCGCGAAGGATTTTTGATTCCTTCGTTTCATTTCGGCAAGGCCGTGGACTAAATCTTATTTCGGCGCATCCGGCTTGGCTTCAGGCTTCGTCGTAGCAACTGGCTCCGGATCCAGGGCTTCTTCCAGTTCATCCTGTATATCCCGCGGCACTTTGCCGTCGTAGATCTGTTTCAATCGGCGCTGCATATACCCATCGCGCACGAACACATACGGATCCAACGCGGCTTCTCCCAATAAGCTAGAGGCGCCAAGCAAAGATTGTCGTGTACTGACCGCATCCAGGCCATACGCCGCAACCTGCCCGGAAGTGGAGGGAATGTAACGGCTATATCCCTTGAACGGCGAATCGACCACGCGGCCAAAAGTGTCACGTACGTTGCTCGGACCCAAAATCGGCAAGACAAAATAGGGGCCAGAAGGCACACCCCATTTGCCCAAAGTTTGGCCGAAATCCTGATTGTTTTTTTCCAGCCCTGCGTCATTGGCGAAGTCCACCAAACCGCCCAATCCTAATGTGGTGTTGAGCAAAAAACGTGAGGTATCGTAAGCGGCTTGTTGAAAACGAAATTGCATCAAGTCGTTAAACACCACGGGGATTTCGCCGATGTTACTGAAAAAATTGCGAATGCCCTTCTTGATCGTCCCAGGCAAAGTTTTGTCATAAACCTGCGCGGCCGGTTTCAACACGGCTTTGTCCACGCTGGTATTTATATTGAACATGGTGCGGTTATACGACTCAAGCGGATCGAGTTTGCTCGGCGGGCCTTTTACGCTGACACAACCCGTGGTCACGAGCGCCAACCACGCGAGTATAAAAGACTTGAGCAAAGCGGGCGAATGGGAAGGGCGCATGGGTGTTCCTTTTCTTGTTGCTGAATGAATTAGGTCTTGAGTTTGTCGTTAATGCACGACAAAAGTTTCAGAAAAATCAGGCGAAATCTTCAATCCATGCGAAAGCGCATAGATAAATCTAAAGCTTTGACGTCTTTGGTGAGGGCGCCAATCGAGATGCGATCGACGCCGGTTTCCGCGTAGCTGCGAATATTCGCCAAAGTAATCCCGCCTGAAGCTTCAAGCTTGGCGCGGCCTGCGTTTAGTTTCACTGCCTCGCGCATTAGATCGGGCGAAAAATTATCCAGCAATACTAACTTCACGCCGGCGCTTAATGCTTCTGTCAGTTGGGTGAGGTTTTCTACTTCAATTTGTACGCTGACATCCTTCGGCGCCTGGGCGAAGGCTTGCACCAACGCGGGCGTAATGCCGCCGGCGGCCATGATGTGATTTTCCTTGATCAAAATGCCATCGAATAATCCGATCCGATGATTCATGCCGCCGCCTGTAAGCACTGCGTATTTTTGCGCCAGCCGCAGGCCGGGAAACGTTTTACGCGTATCAAGCACGGCGGCATGGGTGCCGTTAACTGCGTCAACATATTGCCGCGTTTTGCTCGCGGTGGCCGACAAAGTTTGCAGAAAATTCAGCGCCGGACGCTCGGCGGAAAGCAGGGCGCGCGCGTTGCCGCGAATCTCACACAACACTTGATTGGCAGAGACTTTATCGCCATCTTTGGCGCTCCACTCGATCGTCACCAGCGGGTCAAATGTGCGAAAGCAACGCTCAAACCACGCCACACCGCACAGCGTCGCGTTTTCGCGAGTGATGACCGTTGCGGACCCTTTTTTGTTGGCGGGAATCAGCCCAGCAGTTAAGTCGCCGTCGCGATAATCTTCGACAACGGCGACCGCGACGTTACGTTCAATTTCTGCTGAAAGGGCTTTGCTGAGGGGCATAATGAAAATTCGGGAAAACAGAAAGGAGTATATAGTAACCGAAATCCTTCCCAATCTGCGTCTGTGCTGCCGAGCAAAATAATTAGCCGTTGACGGATAGCGCAGCAGTCGCTAATCTGGAATCCAGCGAAGTAATCAATAAGGAGATTGTCATGAATCGATTCAAAAAATCCACCAGCATATTTGTAGTCTGCGCTTTGCTTTCCTTGACATTGCCGATGCAGCAAACGCAAGCGGCGATGGTGGGAACCGATGTCGTATTGGCCCAGACAAATTCTATAGACTTGCGTAATCGTGTCAGTCATTTTATCAGCCGCGCCGATGTGGTGACGGAAATGCAAAAACTGGGTGTCGATGCGCAAGCAGCCCAATCGCGTGTAGATAACATGACCGACGCGGAATGGCAGCAAGTTGCCGGCCAACTAGATACCTTGCCCGCCGGTGGCGAGAGCATTTTGGGCGTGGTGTTTACTGTGTTCATTATTTTGCTCATTACCGATATTTTGGGCTTTACCAAGGTATTTCCTTTCACCAAGTCGATAAGATAAATTTCTGCCATGAAAAAACATTACGCCCGCCACGTTGCGGGCTTTTTTTTATTACTTGGTTTATTAAGCGGGTGCGTCGCCCCGCAAACGCGGCAACTGCAACAAGCGCTGCCTGCGCAACTCCCGCAGACGCTTGAATTGACGCAAGTGCCTTTTTTCCCGCAAGAGGCGTATCAATGCGGGCCGGCTGCGCTGGCCACCGTGTTGAATACGGCGGGGATTCAAGTGCAACCGTATAATTTGATCAAGCAAGTCTATTTGCCTGAACGTCAAGGCAGCGTGCAAACTGAGATGCTGGCGACGGCGCGGCGCAACGGCGCAGCTGTTTAT
>JAYVJD010000078.1:0-5460 GCA_043769625.1 Pseudomonadota bacterium
CGCTAGCGTGCCCACGCTAGAAAAGGTTCGGTGGGCACGCTATCGCTTTGCCCACCCTTGTACGTCGGGCTGCATGATAAACTGAGGTTTTATTATCCAGAATAATCATGCAGTTTCTCGATTCAGTTTTCTCCGTCGACGGTTCATTGGCGCAATCCATTCCTTCATTTCGTCCGCGCTCGCAACAATTAGAAATGGCGCAGGCGGTACAAAATGCCATTAAAGACAATAGACTGTTGATCGCCGAGGCGGGCACTGGAACAGGAAAAACCTTTGCTTATCTCGTGCCTGCGCTATTGTCTGGCGGCAAAGTAATTCTTTCCACCGGCACCAAAACTTTACAAGACCAATTATTTATCCGCGATATTCCGACCGTGCGCGATGCGCTGAAAGCGCCGGTCAGCGTGTCGCTACTCAAAGGCCGCGCTAATTACGTGTGCCACTATCATTTGGAGCGCGCAAAAAACGACGGACGCTTTGCCTCGCGCGAAGACACGCAGCATATTCAGAAAATTGTCCGCTTCGCCAAAGCTTCGACCAGCGGCGACAAAAGTGAGTGTGTTGATGTGCCGGAAACCGCTAGCGTGTGGCCGTTGGTGACGTCAACGCGGGAAAATTGTCTCGGCAGCGAGTGCCCTAACCATAAGGATTGTTTTGTGCTCGAAGCGCGCAAACGCGCGCTGGCGTCTGACGTGGTGGTGGTCAACCATCATTTATTTTTTGCCGACGTGATGTTACGTGACGAAGGCATGGCGGAATTATTGCCGGCGTGTAACACGGTGATTTTCGACGAAGCGCATCAACTGCCGGAAACGGCTTCATTGTTCTTCGGCCAATCGGTTTCCAGTACGCAATTGATCGAGCTGGCGCGCGATACGCGTGGCGAAGCCGTGGTGAACGCAAAAGATTTTAAAGATTTGCCTGACGCTTGTTTGGCGCTGGACAAGGCCGTGCGTGATTTACGCTTGACGATGCAGGAAGACACCGGCCGCCTGAACGCGCAGCAGGTGCGCGCGCGCAAGGGCTTTGATGAAGCCTTGGATACCTTGCAGAAAAAACTCAGCGCGCTAGTGAAAATGCTCGAGTCGCAAGCGCAACGCGACGAAGGCTTGGAGAATTGTTACAAGCGCGCGCAGGAATTGTCACTACAAGTGAAACACTGGCGCGGCGCAGAAGAAGAAGGCTCGATTCGCTGGCTGGAAATTTTTGGTCACACCATGCAGCTCAACACCACGCCGCTCGACATCGCGGAAATTTTCCGCAAGCAAGTTGATGCGCAAAAGCGCGCATGGATTTTTACCTCGGCGACGCTGTCGGTTAAAGGCGATTTTTCGCATTACCAAAGCGAACTCGGTTTGCAGGCGGCGCAGACGTCGTCGTGGGACAGCCCGTTTGATTTTGAGCAGCAGGCCTTGCTCTACGTGCCGGAAAATATGCCCGAGCCGAATACGCCCGCGTTTACCGAAGCCGTGGTCGAAGCCGCCTATCCAGTGCTTGAAGCCAGCGGTGGCCGCGCATTCTTGCTTTTCACCAGCCTGCGTGCGATGCGCCGCGCACATGAATTACTCAAAGAGAAATTTGAAAAAAATAAAATCGACTTCCCTTTGCTGTTGCAAGGCGAAGGCTCGCGCACCGAATTGCTCGAACGTTTTCGTAAACTCGGCAACGCCGTGCTCATCGCCAGTCAAAGTTTTTGGGAAGGCGTCGATGTGAAAGGCGATGCGTTGTCGCTGGTGGTGATCGACAAACTCCCGTTCGCGCCGCCTGACGATCCAGTGCTCGCCGCGCGCATTGAGCAAATCAATAAACAGGGTCGCAACGCGTTTATGGAATATCAATTACCGGCTGCCGTGATCAATTTGAAACAAGGCGCAGGGCGTTTAATCCGCGACGAAGCCGATCGTGGCGTGCTGATGATCTGCGATCCGCGTCTTCTATCGAAGCCTTACGGCAAACGCATTTGGCAAAGTTTGCCACCGATGAAACGCACGCGCAGTGTGCAAGAGGTGAAAGATTTTTTTGCGCAGGTTGCTTTAGATCAAAATGCGGCGTAATTGTAACTATTTGATTATATTGAATTTTTATGCATAGTTGGCATAGAGAAAATTTTCTCATTTCCACCGATCCTGCGCTGTTGGATGTCGATGCGATACACGCATTTTTATCCCGCTCGTATTGGGCCGAAGGCATCGCCAAACCCGTCGTCGCGCGCGCGATGGAGCATTCGCTGTGCTTTGGGCTTTACCAAGACCAAACGCAAATTGGTTTCGCACGCGTCATCACCGACCGCACGGCGTTTGCCTATTTGTGTGACGTGTATATTCTCGAAGCGCATCGCGGCAATGGTTTGGCGACATGGCTGATGGCATGCGTTATCGCCCATCCGGACCTGCAAGGTGTGCGCCGCTTTTGTCTGTTCACCAAAGATGCGCACAAATTATATGAACGATTCGGGTTTACGCCTATGCTAAACACCGATCGCTATATGGAAATTTTCGATCCGGCAATATACATAACGGAGCAGCGAGAAAAATCGTAAAGCTGAAGCAATATGAAAATTGCCTGATTTGCTTGAAAAATAGAAGCATCTTAAATGCGAGCAATTTAAACAAGGCAGATCGATATCGACGCCTGGTCTTGTCTAGGCGGTGCACTAAACTAAGTTAGTCCGACTCAAAGTGGCCAGTCGTCCAAACGGGACGTAGACGTTGGGATGATATTTCAAGTACATCTAAGGCGATAAATATAACCCAAACAGTATTGAACAATAGTAGACAGCGAAATTCACGTAAGTCGCCCGTTACACTCGAGAATTCGGTTTCATTTAGCCATACCAAAAACAGTTACCCATTTAATTCAATTAGTTAACTGACCAAATATATTAAACTTAAATGAAATTCGCGGTTTATTAAATGCCACTCCCGCGACAACGCGATTCAAATTAATTTCCGTAGTCACCAGGTTTTTGCCGAAATATTGAAAATTGACTAATTTCTGCTACGCTGAATTAGGAGACGCCACGTTATTTCAAAGTAAGTAAAGCCTAGGCTTTGCTTGAGGTTTAGCGTCTTTATTTCCTTTTGACGGTCGAGCGACGCGTTAAAAACTGATTGTTCAGTGCAGGTTAAATGCCGGAATTTTTCGCTTGATGCGGTATTTCAACAAACGGATAAATTGTCAGCATTGTCGAACCGCCGATACCAATTCCCAACTCGCCAGAAGGTAAATACATTTAATTGAAATCAAGAGGTGGGAGCAAAGCTATTCATTGCAGTGTCTGTGACAAGAGCTGGTGAGGAAAATGCCATCAAACAAGCCAACCAAAAGAAGCAGTGAGGTTCTAGTTATTCCCCCCCGCTGTGAAATAACTCCTGATGCGAAGCATCCAGGGGGCAATGAATCACCTATACAAGTTGAAGGATCCTTTCCAATCTATGACAGTGGGAGTACGAGCCCGCCCTTCCACGTAGCGGGTTGGGGGATAGACGATGCACATTGGTCCACTATAAGCAAAATCTGTACAAAATGCGGTGCAAACATTAATCGGCTTACGACAGTGAAACAGGCGAATGATTTTTCCCAAGAACACCGACATTCCACAGCAATTGTTGCCCTTGAAGATTCGCCCACCGACATTTGTTTCTCCGTGGCCAGTATTTTCAAAAGTGCCGATATAAAAGTTGTCGCCTTTAGCGATTTATTGAGTTCATGGCCGATCGGGATCAAGTGCCGCGCTCTGCTTGCTGGCGCTTGTTATTTGATCGATAGCAGCACTGTTGAATTCGAAAAAAAACTATTTTCATGTTTTAAGAGCCTGCTGGTTTCTAGATACGAAGAAATTGCTGAGACCGAAAAGCTGCAGAAGATCGCCTTGGCTCTTGGTATTGTGGGCAATAGTGAATCGCTCCTCGGAGCTTTGCGACAATTGATCCGGGTAAGTAAGTTGAGTGATTTGCCGCTTTTAATTTCTGGCGAGTCGGGCACAGGGAAAGAGCTGTTCGCCTCTGCGCTTCACGTTCTCGACCCAAAACGTAATACAAAACCGTTCATATCTGTCAATTGTGCTGCCATCAGCGCAGGTGTCGCGGATAGTGAATTATTTGGCCATGTTAAGGGCGCTTTCACAGGTGCCAACCGCGACCATAGTGGCTTATTCTTGGCCGCTCAAAATGGCATACTTTTTCTGGACGAAATTGGCGAGTTGAATTTAGAAGTTCAGGCAAAGCTGCTTCGCGCACTTCAAGAAAAGCGTTTTTTTCAAGTTGGTGCTGCACAGGAAACCTCTGTGGATATCCGGATCGTCGCGGCTACAAACCGGGATCTAGTCGGATTGGTGAAGCAAGGCTATTTCAGGGAAGATCTTTATCACCGGCTGAACGCTTTGTCGGTGCGAATAGATCCATTGCGAAAAAGAACCGCCGATCTTCCTTTGCTAATCAATCATATCGTAACCTCCCACAAATCCTGGTGTGGCGAGGTAGCGGTGGATGCCGAAGTTGTAGAGGCTCTTTCACGCGTGGAGCTCAAAGGCAATATGCGCGAACTTGGAAACCTTATAACAGCCGCACTTACAGCAAGGGTGAACCCTGCTTTTTTGGGCCTCGCAGATTTGCCGCCGGAAGTTTTGGAACAATTGTTCGATGCTGATTCATGGCGAAACGAAGCACCTTCGCAGGCTTTAGAAGATATTGCTGCGATAGGTGTAAAGCACGAACGCGAAGTCAACAGCCTCGGCAGCCGACTAGATTTAAATTTAAGGAAATGCTTAGATCAGCGCGAGCACGAGGTGCTTCGGGCAGCCTTGCAACGTACTAACCATAACCAGACAGCCGCTGCGCGTCTGCTGGGCATTACGCCACGCAATATGTATAACAAGCTACGGAAATTCGATATGTTGAGCGGGCCTAAAACCTGAAACAGATCAACCCGGAAAAAAATTTCCGCTTGTAATTTATTTCTAGCCGGAAAAAAATTTCCGGGAGATATCCAGTATGACCAGAGCGTAATTACACCCCTCTCTTTTCCCCTTGTTTTTATTGCTTTTTTTATCCGATGCCAATTGATTTTTTGGTGGCACAAGCCTTGCTGATTAATTAATTGAGAAAAGCAGTTTTGGAGAAACGGTTAACAACCATGCAGAGAGTGCCCGACATAAAAAATCGTTTGGTTAACTTCAATGTCCGGGATGTGTACATGCCAGACCCAAGGGACATGCTCTTGGAACTTTATGGAAACATCGTTTTACAGGGAAAGGTCGTGGATCTGACCGACAGCGGCATCAACAAAAATATGTATGCAGTGGTTGAGGTGGAAGGTGTCGACAATCACGTCATCGTCCCAGTCGAATGCATAGTCGGAGTTCTATAGCCGGTTCTATTGATATGAGAGCACAAATATGTCCGCGACTAGTCAGGCCACGTATTTCAATTTTAAAGGTTCCTTCTGGAAACGAAGGGACTT
>JAYVJD010000079.1:0-5420 GCA_043769625.1 Pseudomonadota bacterium
CCGGTTGGAGATTGGCAGCTTGTAGCGGGGGAAGGTTAACCGGCATGAAATATTCCAATGGTTCGATTAAAGGAACATTTTAGAGCATCGCCCCCGCTGGGGCTAGGGATAACTAGAGGGAGCGGATTTTATTCAGCGTCGCTGTGGTCGAGCGCGCGTGCAAAAACGGAATCGAAACCACCTTGCCGCCCCAGGCCTGCACTTCTTTCGCGCCGACGATTTTCTCGGTGGACCAGTCGCCGCCTTTGACCAACACATCCGGTTTCAGCGCGAGGATCACATTCAACGGCGTGTCTTCATCGAACCAAGTAACCAAAGAAACACATTCAAGCGACGCCATCAATGCCATGCGATCGGCCAAGGTGTTAATCGGCCGATCATCGCCTTTGCCTAGACGTTTTACTGATGCGTCCGAGTTCAGTGCCACTACCAGTGAAGCGCCCAAGCCCGCCGCTTGCGCCAAATAAGTCACATGACCGCGATGCAAAATATCAAAACAACCGTTGGTAAACACCAAGGGTCGTTTGATGTCACACAGACGGGAGGCAAGTTGCTCGGGCTCGCAGACTTTATTTTCGAATGCAGGGGTGGAAAAATTCATGCGGATTTCAGTTCTTTGCGGAATCGATTTAAGTCAGAGACGGTTTCAAATGTGCGGTCAAACAAGCTGGACAGGTTGCGCAAAATGCCGCCCACGACTCTCGCCTCACATTCTTTGTCGAATTGTATCTGTTTATCCAGCCAATGTTCCAGCCACTCGGGGTCGGGCAGTCGGCTTTGCACTGTGTCGTTGGGGAATAATTTTTCGTTTACATGCAAGTTGGTCGGGTGCAGCGGTTTGCCGCTGCGTCCGCTGCTGGCCATCAACACGCCGACTTTAGCGAATGACGCACGCGCCATATCACCCGATTTTTCAATCGCGCGCTTCATATATTTGAGATACGCGCCGCCGTGCCGCGCTTCGTCTTTGGAAATCAGTTCGTAGATTTTTTTGATCAGCGGTTCGGTATGCCATTCCGACGCGCGACGATACCATTGCGTCAAACGCACTTCGCCGCAAAAATGCAGCATCAAAGTTTCCAGCGGCGGCGCCGGGTCGAATTCAAAACGCACGGCGTGCAATTCCTCCTCAGTGGGCACCAGCTCCGGGCGAAAGCGCTTCAGATACTCCATCAACACCAGAGAATGCTTTTGTTCTTCGTAAAACCAAATCGACATGAAGGCAGAAAAATCGCTATCGTCTTTGTTGTCGCGCAAAAACATTTCCACGGCGGGCAACGCCGACCATTCGGTGATCGCGTTCATGCGCACGGTCTGCGCCTGCTCGTCCGAGAGCAATGCGGGGTCGAAATCATTCCACGGCACATCCTGAGTTAAATCCCAGCGGGCCTTTTCAAGTGATTTGAATAGTTCCGGATAAAGCATCATTGTTCCATTTCAGTTTGAGGTTTGAGCATAAACAATTTATCGCCGGTTTTCTACTGCCGTGCTTGTGGGAGGAGCGGCCAACGCTTAGGCTTTGTCCATGACAAAATAAAATCCTGTCGCCTCTATTGAGGGTGGAGATTTCGCGTTACCCTCTTGTAGGCATGAAAATGCTCTCATTTTATTTTTCCTGATTTTTCAGCAAGAAATTACACACCATGAAGATCGCCGTTATTGGTTCTGGTATCTCTGGCTTATCCGTCGCTTGGCTACTATCAGCGCAACATCAGGTTACGCTGTTTGAAGCGGATAATCGCCTCGGCGGGCACACCAACACCGTCGATGTGACCCTCGAAGGCATTACCCATCCCGTTGATACCGGCTTCTTGGTGTTCAATGACCGCACTTATCCTAATTTAGTTCAGTTGTTTGAATTGCTCGGCGTGCGCTCGGCCGCGTCGGATATGTCGTTCAGCTTTCGCATGGAAAACACCGGCATGGAATGGGCGGGCACTAATCTCGCCAGCGTGTTCGCGCAAAAACGTAATCTTCTGCGGCCTGATTTTCTACGCATGGTAAAAGACATTATGCGCTTCAATCGCGAAACCACTGAGCTGATGAAATTTGAGCCCGCGATTAGCGGCACACTAGAGAAATATCTCGACGAACATAGATACAGCGCAGCGTTTCGCAACTGGTATCTGTTGCCGATGGCGGCCGCTATTTGGTCTTCGCCCACGCAGCAAATTCTCGCCTTTCCGCTCAAAACGTTTTTGCGTTTTTGTTTTAATCACGGCCTGCTGCAAGTCAATGATCGGCCGCAATGGCGCACTGTGGTGGGTGGCGGCCGCGAGTATGTGAAACGCATGGCGCACACGATAGGCGACATTCGCTTAAACACGCCGGTGCATCTCATTTACCGTAGCAAAAATGGCGTGGAATTGGACGTCAACACTGGTACGCCGGAAAAGTTTGATCACGTGATTGTAGCCAGCCATAGCGACCAATCCTTGGCACTGTTGGCGGATGCCGATGCCGATGAAAAATCGATACTCGGCGCAATAAAATATCAAGTAAATCAAGCCATATTGCATACCGACCCGAGCTTCCTCCCGCGTCGAAAAATCGCGCACGCAGCATGGAATTTCCACGCCGGTTATGGCGAAAATAGTGCTGGCCTGGTCGCGGTGACTTACCTCATTAACAAGCTTCAACCATTGCCATTTTCTCAACCGGTCATGGTCACGCTCAACCCACACCGTGAACCTAATTCGAAAAATGTCATCCAAAGGCTAGAATATTCCCACCCATTGTTTGACGAGGCTGCCATAAAGGCGCAAAAGAAAATCGAATCGATCCAAGGCCGTCATTGCACTTGGTATTGCGGTGCCTGGACACGCTATGGCTTTCACGAAGACGGGTTGATGTCGGGCCTGCGCGTTGCCTCGTATTTTGGCGCGGTGTCAGCATGGCATCAAATGGCGAACTAATTTATGGGCCCGACTGAAACACTCCGCTTAGGATTTGGCAACGTGATGCACACACGCATGCGCCCACGCGCGCATCGCTTTCATTACGGCGTGTTTTATCTGCGCCTGCCGCTGTCGCAATTGACCGGCACGCATTGCCGATTTTTTTCTATCGACAAATGGAATCTGCTGAGTTTATTTAGCGCCGATCACGGCGCCAAGGACGGCAGCGATCTGGAGCACTGGATACGCAACTTGCTGGTGCAAGAAAATATCAGCGCTGACGGCGAGATTATTTTGCAGGCTTTCCCGCGCGTGCTCGGCTATGTCTTCAACCCAGTCAGCTTTTGGTTTTGCCACGACCAGCAAGGCGCATTGCGCGCGGTGTTGTGCGAGGTGCGTAATACTTTCGGCGAGCATCATAATTATCTGGTTGCCCACGAAGATGGCCGACCGATTGAAAGGGATTGCAGCCTGCAATCGAGAAAAGTGTTTCATGTCTCGCCATTTTTTGATGTGTCTGGCGACTACCGCTTTAGTTTTTCACAGCAAGGCGAGACGCAAAAAGTGCGCATTGATTACTACGATGCGCAAGGTTTGCTGCTGGCCACCAGCGTCAGCGGCCACGCCGAGACATTGACCAGCCGGCGCATACTGTTTGCTTTTTTTCGCTACCCGCTAATGACTATTGGCGTGGTGGCGCGCATCCATTGGCAAGCAATGAAATTGTGGCTCAAAGGCGCGGGCTATCGCAGCAAGCCGGAGCCGCCCGCACTCGAAACAACCCGCTAAAAATACCGGAGGCATTTTGTCACAACAACCAAGCATCACAGTCAATCAAACTGGCATGGCGGATTCGTCTGCCTCTACTCACCTCGCCCGCCACGAGCTGCAAAAATTACCACGCTCGGCAAAGCTGCTGATTAAATTATTGCATCGCCTGCAACACGGCAAACTCACCCTGGTGACGCCCAAAGGTACGCGCGTTCATTTTAGCGGTGACGAACCCGGGCCTGTGGCGGATATTCATATTCATGATTGGCATCTGGCGAGCAAAGTGCTGCGCTCGGCCGAAATTGGTTTCGCTGAAGCGTATCGTGATAAATTATTTGATACGTCGGATTTGTCTGCGTTGCTCGAATTTGCCGTGGCCAATAGCCGGGCGATTGAAAAAATATTTTTCGGTAACAAGCTTTTCAATTTTGTTTATCGCATCGCGCATGCGTTTCGCGCCAATACGCGCGAAGGCAGCAAAAAAAATATTCACGCACATTATGACCTCGGCAACGCGTTTTATTCGCGCTGGCTCGACCCCAGCATGACTTATTCTAGTGCATTGTTTAATAACAACTTTTCGCAAAGCCTCGAAGCGGCCCAGCTGGCAAAATACGAGCGCATTTTAGCCCGCTTGAATCTGCAGCCGGGCCAACATATTTTAGAAATCGGTTGCGGCTGGGGCGGCTTTGCCGAATATGCCGCGACAACGCGCGGCGTAAAAATTACTGGCATCACCATCTCACAAGCGCAATTTGATTACGCGCAACAGCGCGTCGCCAATGCAGGACTAACAAATTTGGTCGAGCTGCGCATGCAGGATTATCGCGATGTGACTGGGCAGTTCGACGCCGTGGTATCGATCGAAATGTTCGAGGCGGTCGGCGAGAAATTCTGGCCCGGTTATTTCGAGGTGGTACAACGCGCGCTAAAGCCGGGTGCGAAAGCCATCGTCCAAACCATCACCATCGCGGCCGAAGCGTTTGATTACTACCGCAAGTCGAGCGACTTCATACGCCAATTTATTTTTCCCGGCGGTATGCTGCCCTCGGTGCCGGTTTTTGTCGGCCTCGCGAAGCTGGCCGGGCTGACGGAAACGGATAAGCATGAATTCGGATTGCACTACGCTGAAACGCTGCGGCGCTGGCGCCTACGCTGCGACGAAATTGCGCAGGATTTACACAACCTCGGTTTCGACGATGCATTCCAACGTGTCTGGCGTTTTTATTTTTGCTACTGTGAAGCCGGCTTTCGCAGCGGCCGCACCAATGTCATGCAAATTGAGTTCACCAAGGATAGCTAATGTTCCTCTCCAGAATTCATTTGTTTGCTCTGCTGGCATTCGTCGTATATTTCCCGACTGCGCCAGCTCAAGCGGACAGCGCACCGCCGTTGCCCGCGCTGATGCTGCAGGAGACCCAAATTGAGATGGCACCTTTGGGTTATGTGCGTTTTCGTAAATTCGGCTTTCATGTCTATGACGCTAATTTGTGGGCACCACAAGGCAAGTGGTCGTGGCAAGCGCCGTTCGCGCTGGATATTCGCTACGCGCGCAATATCAAAGGTAAAGCACTGGCTGAAAAAAGCGTAGAGGAAATGGAACGCGCCAACGCCGGCGACGAGACCAAACGAAAAAAGTGGGGCGACATCATGGAGAAATTATTCCCCGACGTAAAAGACGGCGACCGCTTGGTCGGCGTACATTTTCCCGGCAAGGGCGCGCACTTTTATAACCACGACAAATTGCTCGGC
>JAYVJD010000080.1:0-5409 GCA_043769625.1 Pseudomonadota bacterium
GATTGTTGACGGGTAGAGAAGGTGGAACTTGGGTGCACTCCTGGCCCATTGTTTCTTGCTTAATGGGATCAGATTGTAATAGTTCTGGCGTTGATAATCGGTTGGATTATATGTGTGTGGTAGATGGTCTTTGCTTTGACAACCGGTATGAATTTATCAAAGCCGTGGTGTTTGGTGGTGACCAAGCAGCATTTGAGCAAGGTAAAAAAAATGCTGAAAGTATTGCGAATAATATTCGAAAAAAAAATTACAAAGCATTTTTCCCTGAATAGTTGTTTAGTAAATAATGAAGGAATTTTCTAGCCCGCGTAGGTTACGATAGGATAGCGCCCTACCAAATAAAAAGCCCGCATCGCGGGCCTTTTATTTACAAAGATAAAAATTACTTACGCGTAAGCGCGCAGCCTGCGCGAGAACTGCTGCAGCGCTTCGATGCCGCTCGCTTCTGCACGATGGCACCAGTCTTGCAATTGCGTGACTAGCTGCTCTTTGGTGAGGCTTGAGCGGCTCCACAGTGCGGCTAACTCTTGGCGCATGTTGTAGGCAAGGAAGAGTTCTTTGCGTGAGCTTAACACTTCGCTTAATGTGGCGCGATGTTGTTCCGGTACGTCGGCGGCGTCGAGGTGCAGCCATTTTTTTATCGTGGCCATGGCGTGTAAATCTTTGACGCCCGCTGCGCCGGCCAATTTTAATTTGGTGGTTTCATCAGCGTACATTTGTTTCAGCGATTTGGCGTATTTGGCCAACACGTCATAGCGATGCGTGATCACGGCTTGCAGTGTGTCGGCATCGCATTCGGTTTTGGCGGTGTTGAAATTAAGTTTCGGGGCCTGATTTTTTACTGTAGCGAGGCCGCAGATTTCCAGAATGCGGATGTACATCCAGCCGATGTCGAACTCGTACCATTTGTTCGACAGCTTGGCTGAGGTGCCGTAAGCGTGGTGGTTGTTGTGCAGTTCTTCGCCGCCGATGAGGATGCCCCAAGGCACAATATTTCTCGATGCGTCTTCCGATTCAAAATGGCGATAGCCCCAGTAGTGACCGATGCCGTTGATGACGCCGGTCGCCATGACCGGGATCCAAATCATTTGAATGGCCCAGATGGTGAGACCAATCGGCCCGAACAAGACGAGGTCGATGATCATCATCAGCGCGACGCCGTACATGCTGTATTTGGTGTAGAGATTGCGCTCGATCCAATCGTCCGGTGTGCCGTGGCCGTACTTCTCCATGGTCTCTTTGATTTTCGATTCGGCGCGATAGAGTTCGGTGCCTTCGAGCAATAATTTTTTGATGCCGTAAATTTGCGGGCTGTGCGGATCGTCCACGGTCTCGACTTTAGCGTGGTGCTTGCGATGAATTGCGGCGAATTCTTTGGTCACCATACCGGTGGTGAGCCACATCCAGAAACGGAAAAAATGGCTAGGGATCGCGTGCAGTTCAAGTGCGCGATGCGATTGGCAGCGATGTAAAAAAACCGTGACGCCGATGATGGTGATGTGCGTCAGAATTAACGTAGCGACGACATAGCCCCACCAAGGCAAGTTCAACAGTCCTAATTGCATGTAGTTTCTCCAGTGAAAAGGGGTGTTATAAATTACATAACACAGATAATTCTACGCGAAGCGCGGGGGCTTGCAAGGAAATTATTGTTGCAAAAAGATTGAACCTATTCTAATTTCTTATTGCGGGAAATTCAATCTAAGCTATTGTTTAATAACAACTTCTCTAAGCGGGGTTGGCATTTTGATACCACGCGTTTGAAACTCGTGCCATAAGGCCAAATAAATGTCCGAACGTATTGGCCCTAAACCGTTTTGCGCGTCCTCTACCCAAAACGCGAGTTCGATGTCGATGCCGTTGTAACCGAAGTTTTTTACAAACGCTTCGGGTGCTGGATCTTTCAACACACGCGCCTGTTGTGCCGCGCAAGCAGCGGCGATTTTCAGTACCGCTTCGGGTCTATCGTCATAGCTAATGGTGAACGGCACGCGCACCAACACTTTCGGATCGGTGTAGGAATAGTTGATCACCGTGTTGGTAATAAAACTTTCGTTGGGAATAATCGCTTCGGTACCGTCGCGGGTTTTCACTACGGTGTAACGCGTATGCAGTTGCGTTACGACGCCGTGGCGATTGTCGAGCGTGATGAGGTCGCCAATACGGATCGAGCGGTCAAGCAGGATGATGAAGCCGCTGATGTAGTTGCTGGCGATTTTTTGCAGCCCGAGTCCGACGCCGACGCCCAGTGCGCCGCCGAATACCGAGAGTACGGTGATGTCGATACCCACCAACGGCAAGGCGATCAGCACCGCCAATACTAGCAAGACTGCACGCATCAGCTTGCTCATCACCACACGTAAACTGAGATCAAAATGTAATGAGCGCATCATGCGGTTTTCCACCAGTCGCGCGATCCATAGTGCGATCAACAGAGCCACGGCAATAATCAGTAACGCCTGCAGCACTTCCAATACGGAAATCTCCTGCTTGCCGATTTTGAATGACAAGTCGTTGAGTAGCTCGAATAGCGGCTGAGATAAGCCCATCATGTATAACGCGACCGCGCCCCATGCGGTATAGGCAATGACGCGCTCCCACGATTTGAGCAAGGCGCTCGGCGGAAACACATGACGCAACACGTATAGCGCAAAACGTATCAACACAAACGACAGCAACAACACGACGGCGATTTTCATGGTTTCGACTGCGCCGGATTTCGCCATGAAATTTTTCGCCAGCCACACGAATAACAACGCGAGAAGGGGAAATAACAAGCGCAACGCGCTGCCAGTGCCAAATTTCCAGCTCGGTGATGTTGAACTCAGGCGTGGTTTGATCAGTTTTGCCAGCAGCATAGCAAACGCCAGACACGCCGCAATCACGCCCAATTGGATTTGCGTGTGCGACGTTTTCAGCGCGCCAAAGGCTAGATGGAAGTAATCAGTCAGTTCAGTCACGTAGAAGATTTAAGGTAAGGGTGAGGAGTGGGTCAAATGTTTATGCCAGTTAGCCAGATATTCCCCGGCAATCGCGGAATTGGCACGAATCAATATTATATTCTCGGCATTATTTTTTTCCGCCGCCTGGGTGAAATTATAGCTGCCAGTTATCACAGCGTGTTGCGGCGTTTGCGCGTCGATAATGATAATTTTGTTGTGTGCGATGGCGTGGTCGCTGTCGAGAAAAATTTTTGCACCGGCGGCTTTTACGCTGTCCAGTTTGAGTTTGCTAAATCCATTGATGTTGAGATATTCACCGTCGTCCTCGATGATTTGCACATCGATGCCGCGTTTTTTTGCGGCGATCAACGCGTTGGCGATGGCGCTGTTGGTGAAGCCATAGGCCTGCACTTTTATATCGTGCCTAGCATCGTCAATCAGGTCAACAATGCGCCGCGCGATTTTATCGCCGGGCGTGAATAGGGCTTCAACGTTTGTATTGAACGCAGCCTGGTTATTCACCGGCTCTTTTGCGCGCGCATCTGATGTGCATGAGGCGAGCACCAATAAGCAGAGAAAATGAATTGCGAGCGGGGGCAAAAGGATCAAATACTTATACATAATATCCCAATATAATCAAATAGTTATATAAATTACCTGTCATATCCAGGCGGTGCATTATTTTTGATTTTCTGCCTTCCAGCGCATCGCGGCGAGGATGCGTTTTTTCGGGCTGGGGTGATCGTAGAAAATAAATTCTTCCAGATCGCTCGGATCGGCTTTGCGATATTCAGTGAGTTTCAAATCGACTTCGGCAAAGCCGTCGCCTTCACGCGCCGCATTCAAGCCGAAAATATCCGCTTCCACTTCATCCACGCGAATCATGGTGTTGATGATCGGCGTCATGGCAAATAAATAAATCGAAAACAAAGCGGCAAATAATGGCATACCGGCCGAGTCGGCTACATCGCGAATACCCCAGTTTGCGCCGAAGCGTTTTTGCGCCCAGGCGAAAGTGTTTTTTACAAATAAAAATCCAATGACAATAATCAAGGTAAACGCGATGAGCATTTTATAAATATGGTTCAACACATAGTGCCCCAACTCGTGTCCCATCACGCCTTTGATTTCCGGTGGCGAGGTGCGGTTGAGCAGGTTGTCGTTGAGGCGCACGGCGGCTGTGCCGAAAATACCGCTGACGTTGGCGCTCACGCGGGTGGTCTGGCGCGAGGCGTCGAACACATACACATTGTCTGCCGGCACGTTGTTGGCGCGTGCCATCGACAGCACCGATTCTTTAATCGATCCATCGGGGATCGGCTTGTACGTGTTAAACAGCGGGTCGATATACACCGGCCCAATCAACATGGCGATCATCAAGAAAAGGATAGAGACGGCCGAACCCCAAGCCCACCACGAGTTCGGTGCGCGTCGGATGAAAGCGTAAATGCCGGCCAGCAGCAGGCTAATCGCCACTAAAGATATTGCCAACGATATAAGCTGTTCGCCAAACCACGGGCCGAAAGTTTGCGTCGCCATGCCGTATTGGTGCTCGCGGAAAAACCCTTGGTAAATCGTGAGCGGCAGCGAGATGACCCAGCTCGCCAGCAAATACTGCATGGCATAAATCATGTTATGCACAAAACGAAAACGCGTGAAGCGCTCGGAAAAATCGCGCATTTTTTGCGACCAGCGCCGGCCGAGCAACAGCCATGCGACGACCATGCCCAGCGCAAAATTCCATAGCTGTAACCAGTAGCCCCCTTCAAAATACGCATCCGAGCGCGCGCGTGCTTCCGGCGACAAGCGCGCCATATACGCATCCGTCGCGGCGGCTGGATCTTTTGGTAAGGCGGCGCGCCACGCGTCATCGACCGGCGCGATAGCCGCAGCTTTGAGTGAAGTATCGACAGCGAAAGTTGAGAGGGCGAAGAGAGAAATGAAACAGGCGAAAAGCACGGTAAGCAGTTTTGCTTTGAGCATACTATCTCCGCATAATTATTTTAAAAGTTTATTATAATCAATATGTTATTTATTTGAGATTATTTTTTATGCGGCCGGTTTACGCTCAAACACAGCAGCAAAAAAGCCATCGGTGTTGTGAAGGTGAGTGAATAATTTTAGCGTCATGCCAGTATCGAGCGCGATTTTTTGTCTCGCTAGAATCTCCGCTACATTGACTTGCGTGAACTGCGGATTTGCGGCTAAAAATGTCTCAGCGATATTTTCATTTTCTTCTTTGAGCAAACTACACGTTGCATAGACCAAGCGTCCGCCGGTTTTTACCAGGCGCGCGGCCGCAGCGAGAATTGCGGTTTGTTTTTGTACCAGCTCGGTAATCGCTTCGGGTGTCTGACGCCATTTCAAATCTGGATTGCGACGCAAAGTGCCCATGCCGCTGCACGGTGCATCGACTAACACGCGATCAATCTTGCCTGCGAGGCGCTTGATGCGCAAATCATTTTCG
>JAYVJD010000081.1:0-5392 GCA_043769625.1 Pseudomonadota bacterium
GCTTTGACTTCGTCGCCCAGCTTGGCGAAATCGGCGGATAAAATACTTGGGGCGATGCGGTGGGTTGTCATGGCGCAGTCTTTTTATTGAATCAGAATGTTATTTTACCGGCAATTAGGATGCGGCGACAATGTTGCAACAAAATCATACTTGCCGCTTGAAGCAAATTAGTGTGGAATATCGATTATGGAAAAATATAACATTGATGTAAAGGCTTTAGCGACTTATTTGGCCGACCAATCAGACGAAGGTGCGTCGCGTTACGTGTTCTCTTATACCATCACCATCACCAACAAAGGCAGCGTCGGCGCTCAACTGATCAGCCGCCATTGGGTGATTACCGACGCCGACAACGAATCGCAAGAAGTGCGTGGACTCGGCGTGATTGGCGAACAACCCAAACTCAAACCAGGCGAAAGCTACGAATATTCCAGCGGCTCCGCCCTCGGCACGCCGGTCGGCACCATGCGCGGCACGTATCAAATGGTAGCGGAAGATGGCACCAAATTTGATGCGCCGATTCCGGAATTTACCCTGAGCATTCCGCGCGTCCTGCACTAGCAGCCAATCGCAACACTACTGCGCGTGCTGAGTTTAACTCTCCGGTGCTCAACGTATAAGTCATACGTTTGCGCTCCTCGACTCAAACTCAGCACGCTCGCTACGTTTTTCGACAAACTGCTTAATTATTTCTTTTCATCGTCTTTTCGCTTGCGCGGCATCGTCCACCAGACGATAAACACTGCCAACCCAAGGGCGATGCCCGCTTCCAATAGTATCCATTCCATCGACCGCTCCCGCTTAGAATTAGTTTGCAATTTGTCTATTTTCGCACAGCAAAAGGCCTTGGGCATTTGATATACTGCGCCATCGCTTATGCATTGTTTATATTGAACTATTTATTTATGCGAAATTCCTTGCGCCTCTCCAGCAGCCTATTCTACGTAGCCCTTGCGATGACGCTGCCCGTTCATGCGCAAATTAAAAAAGTCAGCGCCGCCGCAGCCACTAGTGTCACGTGCCCGCCGATACCCGCCATTACCAGCAAACCTTCCCCCGCGCCTGAGACGAGCGCACAAGCCGACGTACGCGGCACTTTGCAACCGACGAATTGGGACGCGCTGCAAAGCGCTGGCTGGAATAACGATAATCATGCCGCTGCGCTGAGTGGTCTTTTACAAAGTTGCCGCGCGCTTAAAGAGCAATCTGCCTGGCAAACCGCTTGCGAAGCCGCCGCGCAATTACCGCCAAATGACGCGCCTGCTGTCAGCCGTTTTTTTGAAAATAATTTTGTACCGCATCAAGTCGTCAATGCAGACAACTCAACCTCCGGCACGATCACCGGCTACTACGAGCCGCTGTTAAACGGCAGCCGCGCACCGACAGAAAAATATCGCTACCCTTTATTCAGCGCGCCGGACGACTTAATCACCGTCGATTTGGCCGAGGTACATCCTGACTTAAAACATAAACGCCTACGTGGGCGCTTAAATGGCAGCAAGCTTGTGCCCTACTACACGCGCGGTGAAATCGAAGCCGGCGCGGCCCCACTCAAAGGCCGCGAGCTGGTGTATGTCGATGATCCGATCGAATCCTTTTTTCTGCACATTCAGGGTTCCGGCCAGGTGAAATTTGAAGACGGTACGTCGATGCGCGTGGGATATGCCGATCAAAACGGTCACCCGTTTCGCGGCATGGCACGCGCGCTGATGTTCGGCAATGAGATCACCATGGAAAGCGCGTCGATGCAGGGCATCAAAGCCTGGGCGCAAAAAAATCCGGGCAAAACACAGGCGTATATGAACTGCAATCCAAGCTATGTTTTCTTCAAAGAATTACCCGGTGATTTGAGCGGCCCGATCGGCACACTCGGCGTCTCACTCACGGCCGAACGCAGCATCGCCGTCGATCAACGCGTGATTCCCCTCGGCGTGCCGGTGTTTCTCTCCACCACTTTCCCTGGCACTAAAACACCATTGCAGCGTTTAATGCTGGCGCAGGATACCGGCGGCGCGATTAACGGCGCTGTGCGCGCGGATTTTTTCTGGGGCTTCGGCGACAAGGCCGGCGAACAAGCGGGCAGGATGAAGCAACAAGGCAAGATGTGGGCGCTATTGCCAAAAGGCATGTCGCCGCCGATCAATTAAGGCTTTTAATGCGCCATAAAAAAAGGCCGCGATTTGCGGCCTTTTTTATTATTCTGCGAGGAAAATTTACTGTGCGTCGCCACCGGCCAACATTTTTTCCAAGGTTTCTTTTTTCACACTCCCCGGCACTTTCTCTCCGCTGGCAAACAAGACTAGCGGTGTGCCGCGCACTTTATATTTCTTGCCCAGCTCTTCGATTTTGGCGAATGGCACTTCGCAATTCGCTGGCGCATCTTTCAACGCCACATTTTTCAGCATGAAGTCCAGCCAAACTTTGGATTTATCCGACGAGCACCAAATCGCTTTGGATTTATTGCGCGCGTCGGGGTGCAATTGGTCTAGCGGAAACAGAAACGTATAAACGGTGACGTTATTCACATCGATCAATTCTTTTTCCAGCATTTTGCAATACGGGCAATCGGGGTCGGTGAACACCGCGACTTTGCGCGAGCCATTGCCGCGCACGGTTTTGATCGCGGCATCAAACGGTAATTTGGCAAAACCAGCCGCCGCAATTTCTTTTCCGCGCGCGGCGGTAATATTGCGTTCGGTTTTCAAATCAATAATGTTGCCGAAAAACGCCATATCGCCTTCTGCCCCGACATAAAATACATCGCCTTCCGACACCACTTCAAACAAGCCGGCGTAAGGCGTTTTGGTCAGGCTTTCGATTTTCGCGCCGCCCATTTTGGCTTCGACATTTTTTTTGATTTTTTCTAAATCCTGCGCATGGGCAGCAGAGATGAGAAAAAAAGCTGCCAAGGCCGCTAAATATTTAAAATTCATTTTCATGTGTGTTTCCTGAAAAAATGGGCTGTGATAAAGGGCAATGCTTGCTTAGTCGATAATTTTGCCTAATGCTTGCGGACATTTTAACGCACTGCATGGCGAATCAGTTGTCTTTTCAGCCAGCCCTGGCGGTTAGTCAGCGCCAAGCCCTTGTTACGAAGCGACTTCGCCATTGGGTTTCGCAGCGCAAACAATTGTTGTAGTCCGTCGGTCGTCCACTGCATGGCGAGAATATCTTCCTTGCGCGCACGCTCGTAACGACGCAGTAGCGGATAATCCCCACAACTTTCGTGTGCCGCGCGAGCAGCCAGCGTTTGCGCGAGTGCCTGCACATCTTGGAAGCCCAAATTCACCCCTTGGCCCGCCAAGGGATGAAGCGCGTGGGCCGCATCTCCGACCAAGGCGACATTCGGTTTGGTCAATTGTTTTACCTGCAATAAGCGCAGAGGAAACGCTGCGGGCGGGGCGATCAACTCTAGCATTCCTAATGCGTTGTGCCCAGCTTGCCCGACCTTTTCGCACAATGCTGCGGAATCAAGCTGCATGAGCGCGCGGCTTTGTTCATCCTGTAGAGACCACACCATCGAGATACGGTTCCCCGGCAACGGCAACCAGGCGAGCACCGACTGTCCATCAAACCATTGACGCGCAATATTGCCGTGATGTTTTTCGCAGGAAAAATTCGCCACCACACCCAATTGAAAATACGATTTTCCCGCTGATTCAATAGGCGTTTGTTCGCGCACCCATGAGTCAGCACCATCGGCACCGACGATGAGCGATGCATGAATTTCTGCACCATCTGTTAAGTTCAAGGTGACTTTATTATCAGAAAATTGCAGCGCCTCGCAGTGCGCTGGGCACATCAGGCTCACATGCGCTTGTTGCTGCAGCGCTTGCCACAAAACATTTTGTAATTGGCGATTTTCAACTATGTGGCCGAGCGACGACTGATTCGCGTCGGCCGAAGTGAAATTGATTTCTGCCGTGCCATCATCGCCCCATACTTGCATCGCTTCGATCGGCGCACAACGGGCGGCATCCAGCATGTGCCACACATTTAATTCACGCAAAAACTTTTCGCTGCCGGGGTTAATGGCATACACGCGATTATCCCAACTGTTGTCTTGCGGAATGGGCGCGGGCGGTTTGGCTTCGATCAACGCCACAGACACGCGCGCATCCTTCAACGCCAGCGCCAACGAAGCGCCGACCAAACCGGCGCCGACGATAATCACATCAGCTTTTATTGGCTCGCTCATTTTGCACTCGCGCCGAATATCATTTTGCGTGTAAGCATTTTGCGCGCCGGTGGCAGCAAATCCATCAGCGCCAAACCATTGGAACGCGCCACGCGTAACATATTGTTTTTATTAGAAAAAATATTAACCAATTTATCGGTGAAATCGATGCCGCGCGTCTTGTCCTGCTTACGCGCTTCAGCAAAACTGGCCAACATCTTTTTGTTTCCTAAATCATTTTTTTCTGTTGCAAGAATAATTTTCGCCAATGCTTCTGCGTCGCGCATACCCAGATTAAAGCCTTGCCCCGCGACCGGATGCAAAGCTTGTGCGGCGTTACCGATGAGCGCAACGCGTTGCGCGATGGCCGATTTAGCGTAACGTAGTGTCAAAGGAAAACTTTTACGCGCGGATACTTCAGTAAAGCGGCCTTGCCGATCGCCAAAGTGTTGATGTAATTCCGCCAGAAAATCGGCGTCATTTAATGCCAACAAACGCACTACTACCTCCGGCGATTCCGTCCACACCAAGGAGTAGCGATCCTCAAACGGCAACAACGCCGCCGGGCCGCTGGGCGTAAAGCGTTCATAAGCGAGATGATTGTGGGGCATCTCGGTTTTCACTCGCGCCAATATCGCCTGCTGGCCATAATCTTTTTCTTCCGACTCGATACCGGGAATCATCGCCAACAAATTGCCCCCGTCAGCGAGAACCAACAATTTGCTGTGGATAGTTTGCGCTGAATTATTTTGCGTAAAGGTTACGGTCGCCTGATCCATGTCAGTCGAAATTTTTTCCGCCCGCGCCCCGCGCAACACCTTGATGTCCGTCGCATTCAACGCCTCATCCAGCGCGGCCTGCAACGCCGAATAAGTCAGCACATAACCCAACGCAGGCACGTCGAGCTCGTCGGCTTTAAGCAAAGTCCGGCCAAACGACCCGCGCTCGGAAACATGAATCGCCGTAATCGGCGTCGCCGCCTCCGGCCACGCACCGAATTTCTCCAGCAACAATTTACTGCCGTAAGACAAAGCCAGCGTGCGCGTCTCCACCGAGGGCGCATCGCGCGCTTCAAGCAAAGTAATGTCCAGCCCGCTATGTCGCAGCGCCAGCGCAAATGCCGCACCGATAGGCCCGCCGCCGATAATGGTGATGTCTGAGTAAAGTCCCATACCTAAGTATTTTGCGATTTTATTTCCAGCGAAAAGTATAGCA
>JAYVJD010000082.1:0-13591 GCA_043769625.1 Pseudomonadota bacterium
CGGGTCTTCAACCGCGTCGTCGTCGCTGTCCAGGTCACTGGCGAGGCGTTGCAGGCGTTCCAGTTCGGCGTAGTGGCCGCCCAGCGCCAGCAGCTCGTCGTGGCTGCCCTGCTCGGTCACGCGGCCCTCGTTCAGCACCACGATGTGGTCGGCGTGGCGCAGGGTGCTGACGCGGTGGCCGATCAGGATCACGGTGCGGCCGTCGCTGATCTCGCGCAGGCCGTCCAGGATGCCGCGCTCGGTCTCGGTGTCCACGGCGGAAAGGCTGTCGTCGAGGATCAATATGCGCGGTTCACGCACGATGGCGCGGGCAATCGCCGTGCGCTGGCGCTGGCCGCCGGACAGGGTGACGCCGCGTTCGCCCAGCATGGTGTCGTACCCGTTCGGAAAGTCCTCGATATCGCCGGCCAGGCTGGCCAGACGTGAGGCGCGGCTGACCCGACCCTCGTCCGGCGTCTGGGGTATTTCCTTGGGGAAGGGCAGGCCGACCACGCTGACCCCGGTGGGCACAATGGGCAACTCCGCGTTGCCGATGCCGAAGCCGATGTTGTTGGCAATGGTGTCGCCGAACAGGAAGGGTTCCTGCGGCACCACCGAGATCGAGTCGCGCAGCACCTTCAGCGGGATCAATCTCACGTCCTGCCCGTCCACCTTCACCACCCCCGAGGTCGGATCGATGGAGCGGGTGATGAGCTGGCCCAGCACCGTCTTGCCGCTACCGGTCGGGCCGGTGACCAAAATAATTCCCTCGGGCCGTGCGATCATCAAACGTAATGTGTTGAGCGCCTCGTGTGATAAACCTAATCGGTCAAGCGGTACGATGCCTTTTTGCCGATCGAGAATACGGAGCACAATATTTTCGCCATGCGTGGTCGGTTGCGACGACACGCGAAAATCAACGGGATGGTCCGATAACATGAGCGAAATGCGGCCGTCTTGCGGCGCACGCGTCTCGGCGATATTGAGGCCACTCATGACTTTTAAGCGCACCACCATCGCAGGCCAATAATTTTGATGCAAAGAGCGAATCTGCCGCAACACGCCGTCGATACGGTAGCGAATGCGCAAGAAGCCGTGCTCAGGTTCGAAGTGAATGTCTGACGCGCTACGTTTGACCGCGTCGTATAGCAATGCGTCGATGAGCCGCACGACGGGTTGACTGTACTCATCCAGATTTTGCGCCAAGCTTTGAAAATCAATTTCGCCGGTTTCAATTTCGTGCAGGATGCCGTCGATGGACAATTCAAAACCATAATGTTGCTCGATGCCGGTAGTGATGTCTGATTCACGCGCCAGTAATGGCGAGATGCTGAACTGATCGCGCAACAGCGCGCGAATTTGATCCAGCGCCACCACGTTCGTCGGATCAGAAATCGCCAGCGACAGCTTATGATTATCGCGATTCAGCGCGACCGGGAGTACGTGATAGCGGCGCGCGGTTTCTTTCGGGATCAATGCAATCGCGGCCGGATCGATCAAGGTGTTGGATAAATCAATGCTGACTTGGCCCAAGCTTTCCGACAAAGTATCGCGCACCGTTGCTTCGGTAACAAAGCCGAGCGCCACCAAAGCTTTGCCTAGCGGCAAGCCGTTTATTTTTTGTTCGGTCAATGCAATGTGTAATTGGTCTTCCGTGATAATGCTTTTGGATAACAGCACTTCACCAAGCGGGCGTAATTTTAAGTGGGCTGTCATAGGCGCGCGACTATTTGTTTCTGGATAACTCAGCTATGCGTGTTGCTAAAGTCTCTTTGCTGAATTGGCTGGGACGCACGTTGGCCAAGGTCAGCGCTTTTTGATAATTTTCTAATGCCAATTTCGGTTGGCCGATTTGGTCGAGACTAACGGCAAGGTTAAACACGTAATCCGGATGGTTTGCATCAAGGCGCACGGCATCAAAATAGGCTTGCTGTGCTTCGTTCCAGCGGCCTTGCGAGGCAAAAATATTTCCCATCGCCGCCGCTAGGGGTGCCGACTGCGGTTGTTGCGCGACTTGCGCGCGTAATTGATTCTCCGTCTGCGGCAGGTCATTTACCAGCGCCGCATTGCCAGCCAGGGCGTAAGGATTTTTTGGGTTGAGTTCAAGCACGCGTTTGTAACGCCGAGCAGCTTCTGCGGGTTCGTTATTTTTGGCGGCGATGGTTGCCAAACCTAATTCAGCATCGACGTTGGTCGGATCTTTTTGCAACACCATCTCGTATTTTTGTCGCGCCTCCATCAAGCGCCCTGACGTCAGCGCCTGATATGCCACGCCCAAATCGGGATTGATGGCGAATATTTCTTCGTTCGAGCGGCGTAAGCGAATCGTGTTATCGGCATTACTCGATGGCACAACGGGGGCGCTAGTTACCGGGACGGCGGGCATAGGCGAACTGGCTAGCGTTTTCGCGACGACGACAGCAGGAGTGGAAACGGATGGTCTGGCAGCGGGCTGCGGTTTAGGTTTTAGCGCAAGCAGGTCTTTATTTGGGTTCGCTGCTTTTGCCATCGGCATGGCCGCCAGAGCGGATTTACTATTCTTGTTGGCAGCGGTGGCAGGGAGCGCTGTCTGGTCTGGCATCGTGGTTGGCGTCACTGTCGCAGCGGGCACGTCCGATAGACTTGGTGCTTGGCCTTGCGCAGCGGGGGGCAGTGTAGGCCTATTCTGCGTGGCAGGATTTATGGCAGGAACAGTCTGCGCGCCAGTCGTTGGCGAAGGAAGCGCAACGCTATTCAGAGAGATTTGCGACGCGGCGGGAAACGACGTTCTGTACCAATACCACGCATAAAACCCGGCAGCGCCAAGCAGCAAAGCGGTGCCGCCTAAGGCCGCGATCAGTTTTGCTTTGTCATAATTGTTGTAGCCTGAATGTTTGGCGCGGAATAAATTTTGTGCGCTATTGCGTTCGATCGAGGCCGCATCGGCGGCAGTAAAATCAATATCGGGAATGCGTCCGGTGAAGCCGTCGGCTGCATCACGCGCGCGTTTTTTTTGCGATTCAGCGCGTTTGAGTGCGTCGAGCAGTAGGCTCACGGCTTATCTCCTGCTTTGCCGCTACCGTTGAAGAATTTATTGTCGGGCAACAAGTCGCGGTAGTTTTTGAAATCGCCATCCAGCGTGCCGTCTTTAATCACAATCGGACGGAGGAAAATCACCAGCTCGGTTTTGCCCGCCGTGTCATTGCGAAAGCTGAATGCATCGCCGACGACTGGAATATCTTTCACCCCCGGCAGGCCATCGCGTTTTTTGCTCACGCGGTCTTCCATCAAGCCGCCCATGACTACTATTTGTCCGCTGTCCACGCGCAGCAGGGATTCGAGCTCGCGCGTTTGAACTTCGGGAATCAGGTTATCAAAGGCAGCGCGCGTCGTAGTAGCGTTCAGGCGCGGTCCCGGATCTATGGCAAACCCTGTAATGCGAGAAATGGTTGGTCTAATGTTGAGCGACACCGTATTGCTTTCGCTGATTTGCGGCGTCACGCTCATCACCAATCCCACCGGCACGGTGTGAATCGTGCTGGTGAATTCCGTTTTTTCTAATGTGGTAGGGGTAGCTTCCGTCACTTTTCGCTCGACGGTGAAATACACTTTTTCATCAACCACTTTCAGAATCGCCGTCTGATTATTCAGCGCCATGATTTTGGGGCTGGACAATACGCGCGTGTCGCCGTAGGAGGAAAGTAATTTCACTGCGCCCGCGATGTTGCCGAAACGCGATGTAGGGTTGGCGTAGCCGAGTGTGAATACCGGCGCGGCGGAAAGATTACCGCCGGTTACCGTTTGCGATAGCGAGATGCCACTGCCGCCCTGGGCAATGCGGCTCCAATCGACGCCGCCTTGGTAATTATCGTTTAATAAAACTTCGACAATGGTCGCTTCAATCAACACCTGCCGTTTTGCGGCGCCCATAATTTGATCGAGAAATTCCTGAATTTTTTCATGTTGCTTGCCGCTGGCCCGCACGCTGATGAGGCCGGACTCCGGGTTGGCAATCACCGATGCGGCCTCGCGGAATGAGAAGCTACGTGAAGTCAGGCCGCCTTGCTGCTCACCTTCAAACTCCCCGCCTTTGGGCAGGCTAGTGGTGGTGGATTTTTTGCCGGCTTTTTGGCTGATGCTCACCGGCGCGTTGGCCGCCGCGCGCTGACTGGCGGCTTGGGATATCTGCGTTTCCGTACTGCCATCAGGAAATATTTTGTCGGTTTCGCGTAACAAGTCTTTGACGTTTTGAATCAAGGTTTCCCAAAAACGATTGTTGGAAATATTGGATACGGATGTGGTCGAGTTGTTCCCCTGGGTGCCCGTGCCGGAAGCGGAGCCACTGCTATCTGAGCTAGCGCCGGTGGTGGCTACTTGTGTCGCGATACCGACCGCGCTGCGTGAGTTGCGCGAAATATTTGCGTAATCGACGATGTAATTTTTCAGGTAAGGCGCGTCGGGCATGACGACCAAATTAGCACCGTCCATTTCAAACCGCATATCGACTTGCTTGGAAATGCGTGTGAGGATTTGTTGTAGCGTTTGATCAATCGCGTTTAGCGTCACTTGGCCTTCGATACCGCTGTGGATGTCGACATTCACTTTCGCGTCACGCGCGAGGGCGAAAAGTAATTGCTGCACCGGCACGTTATTCACGACGACAGAATATTTTTCCGGGCGCGCTTCAGCTTTCGGCGGCGGCGGCAAGGGAACGCTGCGCACCGGATCCGGAATGCTGGCAGGGCGTGGTGCTTCAGCTTGAATGTGACGCTCAGGTTTGAGGGGGGTGACACTGCAGCCGGCGAAAAATATTAGCAGGCTGGATGAACAGATTAACGAACGATTGAGTGTACGGAGTGGCATTTTTGCGCTTGACGCTTTTTATAAATATTCCGAATTCAATTAAACAAATGTCCGCCTGATTATAGGGGGTATTCAGACCTTTCGGCGCAGCTTATCCGGGAAATTTCACCTCGTTACGCAGCAATTCGACCGTACGAATATACGGCTTGGATTGTTTCAGCGGCGTGGGTAATTTTTGCAGCGCAGTTTGGCAATCCATGCTATCGGCAAAATCTGCGTAGATCACGGTATATTTAGTCAAGCTATTGATTTCACTATGAAAAACGAAAATTCTTTGTGCGCCGAGTTGTTGTTGTGCAGTCCTCAAAAAATAATCCACGTTTTCGTGATTATTTATATCCGCCATGAGCAGCTGGATAAAACACCGATTGGCCGGTTGCGCATCCAGCCAAGTTTTGCTCGCCGCGATGCGATTTTGCAAAGTGGAGGGGGGCTGCCCAGAGATTTTTAAGGCGCCGGTTTCGACGCCCAGAGGTTTTTCCACGGGCTTGTTCGAAACAACGGTGAGTTCAGCTTGATTTGGATTGCGCGCTGTCGGCGGTTTTTTGTCATCTGACTCAGCTTTAACGTCATTTTTAACGGAGTTGACTGGAATTGATGGTTTTTGCGCGACTTTGACCTCGCTCAGTTTTGCCGTTTCTAGGAGGCTCGGAGGAGGGTTGGCATCGTTAGTTTTGAGGTCAAGCTCAAATCCGGTTTTTGCGACCATTGGCGGGGTTTTGGCTTGAATCTCTGTTGAGTTAGATGAAGAAGTAGAGTTTTGCAGCAGATTGAGCGAGGTTGTTGAATTTTGTGACTCAATTACATCTGAATGGCTGTCTTTTGATAACTTATTGTTTTTATTGATATTTTTCTCATGCCAATCTGGGCTGCCGATTATCGGCTCCGCGCCGGTTGAAGTTTCAGGCATTGGCCCGGCAGGTGCCGCAGCGAGTTTCTTTTCAGCGCTGGCAGTATCTGGCGCGACCGTTACCGGCCCACTCGTCAGGGTTTTCGCGTCGTTAAGGCCGATGGTTTTGCTGAGACCAAAACCAATCGCAATCGCGGCGGCCAAGGTTGCCGCGCCAATGCCGGCGCGTTTGCCCCAATCAGCCGGCAAGGGGAAATCGCTATCGCGGATGGCCGCGCGCACGTGCTCCGGCGTAACTGTGAGCGTGTTATTCGCATACGCCGCCAGTAAACTCTTATCGGCGATGATGTTGACGCGCCGCGTGAGCCCAGTGGAAGCATAGGTGATCAGCTTGGCACAAGCCGGCGAGAAAAGCGTCACGCCCTGGTAGCCCGCGCTGTGGAGGCGGTGGGATAAATACGGCCCGATGTCGGATTTTTGTAGTGGGCCTAGGTGAAAGCTGTGGGTGATGCGTTCTTTTAGTTGGCGCATATGCGTCAAACGCAAATGGTCATCAAGCTCAGGTTGGCCGAATAAAACAATTTGTAATAATTTATGGTCGCCATTTTCCAGATTGGTCAGCAGGCGGATTTCTTCCAGTGATTCCAGCGGCATGGCATGCGCTTCGTCGATCAGCGCAACCAAGCGACGGTCATTGGCATACAGCTCAATGAGCTTTTTCTGTAACGCCGTGAGTAATTGGTAGCGCGCCTGGCCTTCGATAGGGATGCCAAGCTCGATGCACAGGGCCTCCATGATTTCGTCCCGCTTGAGACTCGGAACAGAGAGAAAAATTGTTTCCACATTGTCGGGCAGGGATTCCAACAGCATGCGGCACAACATGGTTTTGCCGCTGCCGACTTCACCGGTGACTTTGACAATGCCTTCACCTTGTTGCACCGCATAAACCAAGGCCGCCAGCGTGTCGCCGCGCGCCGCGCCATTGAAGAAAAAATCCGTTTGCGACGTGATGTTGAATGGCGCGGAATTGAGGCCGAAATGTTCAAGATACATGTTCTGCGTCCGGTAAAAAGTCGAAAGAAAGCACCCCAATAACTCAACCGATTCTAGCATGGGTCATATTGCTATACGGCAAAATTGAAATTCGTTCGCCGCTTATTTTCGCTCTAAAGCGCAGGCGCACAATAGAGCTTGCACTATCGAAAATAAATTCTAAAATGAAATTATCAGACGATAAATTTATCGCTGACTTGGCTTCGGAATGCGTGCCGAAGCCGGAAGAACGCAAATAAAAATATTTAACTACGACCTTCACGGCTTCCTCCATCCCGCTGTCGAAACATTTCGCGCAGGAGGAAAGCATGAGAACGCTGAAATATCACTCCATCCTATTTTTTGTTTTATTGCCGTGTCTATTTTTAGTGCAGTCTATGGGGCTCGCCGAAACCAATTCGCTGGACGGTAAAACCTTTGTTGCCGAGCTGGGTGAAAAAGGCAAGCAGGCGCACGAAAGCAAGGATGTCATCACCTTCAAAGAGGGCAAATTCAATTCTAGCTCGTGCGATAAATATGGCTACAACCAAGCGGCTTACACGGCGACGATAAGTGACGATGCCATGACTTTTGACGCTGAAACCATAAGCGAATCGGACGGCAGATTGAAGTGGCACGGCGTAGTGAAGGGCGCAGAGGTCGAAGGAAACTATATTCATTATCCAAAGCCGGGTATTTTTCGCCGCAACCCGGCGCCAGTGGAAAACTGGTTCAGAGGAAGGCTGAAATAAATTGAGCGGCGAATTTATCGTCAAAAGACATCCCGATGAAACGCCAATATATTGACTGCCGCGAGTTTCCCAGCGAATCCAAATGTACGGTCGCGATCAGCGCCGACAGTGCAGATGAATTGCTCGACATAGCGGTGCAGCATGCCGTGAGTGTCCACAAGCACAACGACACGCCTGAATTGCGCAAACAAATACGTGCCCTGTTTAAACAAGGCATGTCGCCGAACGAGATGTCTAAAGCTGCATAAAGCCGGGCGGTCGAGTTACGTAAAAGGAGCACGCACATGTACCAATGGAAAATGAAAGGTGAATACCTGAAAAACTGTAATTGTCTGGCAAGTTGTCCGTGCGACACCATGGGATTTCCCGCGCCGCATCCTAATTGTGAAGGCATGGCCGCCATGCATATTGCCGAGGGAAATTACGGCCACATAACGCTCGCTGGATTGCATTGGGCGGGTGCAGTGTGGTGGCCAGGCCCGATGCACGAGGGCAACGGCAAGGTGCAATTTTATATCGACCAACGTGCCGATAAAGCACAGCGCGACGCACTCGAAGCCATCCTGAGTGGAAAAAACGGCGGCACTTTATTTGAAATCATCAACGCCATCTGCCCAATGCGCTACCCAACAGAATATGTGTCGTTTACTTGGGAATTTAACCAGGACGCGCGTCGCGCGCGCATGGCGGCGGGCAATTTCATCCGCACCAGTTCGCGACCGCTCACCGTGCCGGCAACGGACGACGAGCAACGCGTCACCGTGCGCTTACCCGGCGGTTTTGAATACAAGGAAATGGAAGTGGCGCTAGCGGAAACGCTGGAAATAACTGAGCCAATGAATTTCAGCCACAAAAATAGTCACAGTTCATTGGCATGGGTAGTGCACACGCAGGAAGGATTAGCCGCGTAACCCTGTTTAAAAATCGTGTTTGCGCTACCCCATCATAAGCTAACGAGGAACAAAATGAATACTCAATGGAAAGTCAGCGGCACCTATTTTGAAGCCTGTAATTGCGATGTTGCCTGTCCCTGCGTGTTTACCAGCGCGCCGACTGAAGGTGAATGCAAGGCATTGATAGCCTGGCATGTTGACGAAGGTCATTATGAGGCTGTGAAGCTGGACGGTCTGAATGCAGCGTTGTTTGCTTTCTCACCGGGGCACATGTTGCAAACCAAATGGAAAGTGGCGCTCTATCTCGATCAACGCGCCGATGAACGCCAGCGCGATGTGTTGGCTAAGATTTTTTCCGGCCAGGCAGGCGGACCATTGAGTGCCTTGAGCCCGCTGATTGGCGAGGTGTTGGGCGTCAAACCTGCAGCGATCACCTACACGGCCAAAGGCAAACAGCGCAGCCTGAATATTGCTGGCATAGGCGAGATGGAGATTGCGGCGATTGAAGGGCAAAACGGCGCGGATGTGACGATCAATAACCATCCCTTCACCCCAGTGCCGGGGTTCGCTGCTGTGGTGGGCCGCTCGAGCCGGCTAAATTACAAAGATCATGGTTTTAGCGTCGAAATAAGTCAGAAAAATGGCTTTTACTCGCCATTCGCTTACCAGCCAGCCTAACTGGGGGCAAGGAGAAGAAGCATGAAAACTAAACCAATCGGTTGGCTGGCGGGGGCGCTAGTTGTTTTAATTGCGCTGGCAAATTGCACCGTGCCAACGCAGAAGATTGAGCCGCAGATGTCGAAACAGAACCATCAGATTACCGTGGTTTATGACGCCTTCGGTAAGGACGCGGCGATGAAAAAAGACTGGGGCTACTCGGCGCTGGTCGAAGTGGCGGGAAAACGAATTCTGTTCGATACGGGGAACGATGCGGCCACTTTTGCGCAGAACGTAAAGGCAAAAAATATTGACCTGCGTCAACTCGATTTTGTCGTGATGTCGCATCGTCACTCCGATCATATGTCCGGGCTGAGTCACTTGTTAAGCGTCAACCCTAAGGTGAAAATCTATGCGCCGAAGGAGGGCTTCGGCATTTACGGCTCGTCCTTGCCGAGTAGTTTTTATCGCAAAAATGACGCCTTGCCGTCCGAGATGCGCTACTACGACGGAGCGCCGCCGACCGTGATGCAGTTCGGCGCGGCGTGGCCTGGCGCTAATTTCGAGCCCATCGACAAAACCACCGAAGTCGCGCCCGGGGTGTGGTTGATCGCTCTGGTGTCCGACGCGCCCGGCGTCAAGGAGTTGCGCGAGTTATCGCTCGCTATCGATACAGCCAACGGCATCGTGTTACTGGTCGGCTGCTCACACCCAGGCATTGAGGCCATTATCGAAGCCGCAAGCAAAATCAATAAAAAAATCCATCTGGTTGCCGGCGGTTTTCATCTTCTCGTGGCGCAGGACGATGTGATAGCCAAAATCAGCACGTCGCTGCGCGATAACTGGCAGGTGGCCAACATTGCCCCCGGCCATTGCACCGGTGAGCCGACTTTCTCTGCACTCAGGCAAACTTTCGGCGACCGTTATTGGTATGCCGGCTTGGGCACAGTGTTGCCGCTTCAGCTTGGCGCATCTACCAGTGGCTTGCACGGCAATGCTGCAGCATTAAGCGCGGCAGAGTTGCAGATTTATCAACATTTTGCCCACCTCAGCCATGATGTGCAGGATGCAAAGTTGGCGCATTCAGGAGGATTGGATGAGGGGGATTAACGGTAAGGTAACCGAGCCGGTTCATGCGTTTTAATCCCCACGCTGCCAGCCGCTCGGCAAGCCTGAGCGACGCTATGGGGCCCAATGGCCGCTGGGGGTTGGTAGGCGGTTTGGCCGTCGTTATTGTCCTGGCGTGGGCATACCTGATTTATCTGGCTGTCAGCATGCCAGACATGGCGCAACTGGCCGCGCCCAATCTGCAGCCGTGGACATTGGCGACTTTTGTCATGATGCTCATCATGTGGGTCGTGATGATGGTGGCGATGATGTTGCCGTCGGCGCTGCCGACTATTTTGCTGTTTGCAAAACTGAAACAAAATCAGACTCATTCAGCTGATGTCAGTTTGTTCGTCTGCGGCTACCTGGCTTTGTGGGGGGTGTTTAGTTTTGCCGCTACGTTGTTGCAATGGCTGTTGCATTCGCGCGGATTGCTGTCGGTAGTGGATGCATCCAACAGCCGCTTATTTTCTGGCGCCGTGTTGGTCGTGGCGGGCATCTATCAATGGCTGCCGCTCAAGCGCGTGTGTCTGCATCGCTGCCGTTCGCCGTTGTCGTTCCTGATGACGCGCTGGAAAGACGGCGCATGGGGCGCGTGGCAAATGGGTTTAACGCACGGTGTTTATTGTGTAGCGTGTTGTTGGGCGTTGATGCTGGTGTTGTTTGTCGTCGGCGTAATGAATTTGTGGTGGATTGTGATTCTCAGCGTGTATGTTTTGCTGGAGAAATTATTTTTCACCGGCGCGAGCGGGGTAAAGATTATTGGCGCGATGCTGATTTTTTGGGGCACATGGCTTATCCTGATACAATAAAAACTTTAATTAAATCAAATACTTATCAATCTATGCATTTCAGGAATGCGTGCTCCAAATCCTCTGCAGAAAATGCTACGCGAAATGCCGCCGGGGTGCCGGTAAAGCGCACTTCGCCATCATGCAACACGGTGAGTTTGTCGCATAAAGCTTCAACATCCGATAAAGAATGAGAGCTAAACAGCAAGGTCGCGCCACTGTTTTTTAACGCGAGCAATTTAGCTTTCAGCAATAAGCGCGCTTTGGGGTCGAGGCCGGTCATCGGTTCGTCGAGTACATACAAAGATTTTTGCGTCAGCAGGCAAGCGGCCAAGCCGAGTTTTTGCGTCATGCCTTTGGAATATTCGCGCACAGAAAGCGCCAGTGCACCGCGATCTAAATCCAGATCGGTCAACATGGCGTGAACCGTAGCGGCATCGTAGCGCAGCCGATGGAGATTGAGGGTGTAGCGAATGAATTCGCGGCCATTTAAATAATAGGGTGGGTTAAATTTTTCCGGTAAAAAGGCTAAGGTCGCGCGCGAAGCAGGAGAAACATGCGCGGCATCGAAAATCTCAATGCGGCCATTTTGTATGGCGCAAAAATCCAGCAGAGATTTGAATAAAGTGGTTTTGCCCGCGCCGTTCACGCCGACGATGGCATGCGATTCGCCCGCAGCGACGCACAAATCAACGTTTTTTAGCACCGCGCGCGTGCCGTAGGACTGCGTCACTTTGGAAAACAGCAGCGCGTTTTGCGTCATAGCGAAGGGCGATAAAATGAACGTGAAGAAATGGTAACACAGCCTCGGTTAGCATCGACGTGCGAAGTGGTTTAGAATACGGCTTTATTTTTCAACTAGATACGCCGTGCCCACAACCAATCTGGTCGAAATAGCCGACCTCAATTTCTCCTACGACTCCCGCCCGATTCTCAAGGGAATCAATATGACTTTGCCGCGCGGCAAGGTCATCGCCGTCATGGGCGGCAGCGGCTGCGGCAAAACCACGTTGTTGCGCCTGATTGGCGGCCAGATCAAACCCTCGTCGGGATCGGTCAAAGTCGCCGGCGAAACCATTCATGAGTTGGACGCCAGAGGTTTGTACGCGATGCGGCGCAAAATGGGCATGTTGTTTCAGTTCGGTGCCTTGTTTACCGATATGTCGGTGTTCGATAACGTCGCGTTCCAGATGCGCGAGCACACCAATTTACCCGAGTCCGTCATTCACGATCTGGTCTTGATGAAGCTGCATGCGGTTGGTTTGCGCGGCGCGGCGCAACTGATGCCATCGGAATTATCCGGCGGTATGGCGCGCCGTGTCGCCTTGGCGCGCACCGTCGCGCTGGATCCGATGCTGATTTTGTATGATGAACCATTTGCCGGGCTGGATCCGATTTCGCTCGGTGTGACCGGTAGCATCATCCGTAATTTGAACGACGCGCTCGGCGCCACATCGGTCGTGGTGACACACGATATTCAAGAGTCACTGAAGATTGTTGATTATGTTTATTTTGTTTCCGAAGGGGTGATCGTCGCGCACGGTACGCCGGACGAGATTCGGCATTCGCAGGATGCTTTCGTGCATCAATTTGTCCACGGCGAAGCCGATGGCCCGGTGCGCTTTCACTATCCGAGCAAACCCTACGCGCAGGATTTGGATACCGGCGGAGGCAAACGTGCTTGAACCCCTATTGAAAAGCTTGCGCGCGATTGGTCGTCGTTTTATCGGCGGTATTTGGCGCATGGGTGCCAACGCGCATTTCTTTTTCCAAACGCTGATGTTTTCCGGCATGAGTTTTCGCCGCTTTCAGCTGACTCTGCGCGAGATTTTTTTCAGCGGTGTGATGTCGCTCATTATCATCATCGTGTCGGGGTTTTTTGTTGGCATGGTATTGGGTTTACAGGGATTTGAAACCCTGCAAAAATATGGTTCGGAAGAATCGCTCGGGGTGCTGGTGGCGCTGTCGCTGGTGCGTGAATTAGGCCCAGTCGTCGCCGCATTATTATTCGCCAGCCGCGCCGGTTCGGCGATCACAGCGGAAATCGGGTTGATGAAAGCGACCGAGCAATTATCCGCGATGGAAATGATGGCGGTGAATCCGATTGCCCGCGTGGTCGCACCGCGTTTCTGGGCGGGCGTGATTTCGATGCCGCTGCTGGCCGCGATATTCAGCGGGATGGGCATCTTCGGCGCCTATATTGTCGGCGTCCATCTGATTGGCATTGACGAAGGCTCGTTTTGGTCGCAAATGCAAAAAGCCGTCGATTTTCGGAACGATGTATTGAATGGCATTATTAAAAGTTTCGTGTTTGGTATAACCATTTCCGCTATTGCAACGTTTGAAGGATTCGACGCGCCGCCGACAGCGGAAGGCGTCTCCGGGGCGACCACCAGAACTGTGGTGAGCTCATCGCTGTCTATACTGGCCTTGGATCTGATTTTGACCGCATTTATGTTAAAAGGGTGGCGCTAATGAACCGCAGTACGATTGATTTATGGGTAGGCATTTTTGTGGTGATGGGCGTATTGGCGTTGGGTTTTCTCTCGCTCAAAGTGGCCAATCTCGGCTCCAGCGGCGCAGGTGAGACCTATACTGTGACCGCGCATTTTCAGAATATTGGTGGCTTATCCGCGCGTGCGCCAGTGCGCAGCGCCGGCGTCAATGTTGGCCGCGTCGTCAGCATTA
>JAYVJD010000083.1:0-5337 GCA_043769625.1 Pseudomonadota bacterium
TTACGTTCTTCTACACTTTTTTCGGGAAAGCACAGCGCGAGATTCGTGCGCGTGACGTGACGACGGCCGACGTAATAAATCAGCCCGCCGAGAAAGCGGCCAATAGCATCAATCATCGGCAGCGGTAAAAAATGCACCAGCCACATGAAAAATAAAAATACACGCGTCATGAAGACTTTTCTACGGCTATTGGCGGCGGTTCTGCGCCCGCAGGGGTTTTGTAGCGGTTGTAGCTCCACAAATATTGCGTCGGCGCTTTGCGTATCAATTCTTCCAGCGCGGCATTGAGCTGGCGCGCAGCGGTTTTTCTGTCTTCCGAAAACGGCTCGGCAGCCGGTGTGAGCCAGACTTTATAGCCGCGTCCGTTGGGTAATCGCTCGGCAAAATAATAAATCACCGGCGCTTGCGTGGCGTTTTGCAAACGCGTAACCAAGGTCATGGTGTAAGCCGGCTTTCCGAAAAAATCGGCCCAGATGCCTTCGCCCTTGCCCGGCACCTGGTCGGGCAGGATGCTGATGCTGCCGCCGTGCTTTAAGGTTTTCATCAGCGTGCGCACGCCGGACATATCGGCTGGCACCATTTTTTCTTCGCCGCGATCGCGGCCTGCGTCCATGAGCTTTTGCACCCAGGCCATTTTCGGTGCGCGGTATAAAAATTTCGTTGAAATTTTGCTGTCAAGCCAGCGACCGGCGATGTCGTAACAGCCGAGGTGTGGCGTGATAAAAATAATGCCTTTGCCGTTTTTTTGGGCCGCTTCGACATGTTGCCAGCCGTCCTGCTCGACCACCAGTTTGGCCACTTCAGCCTCGGGGCGAAACCATGCGACAATCAATTCCGTTAATCCCTTGCCGGTTTCGCGTACATTTTGCCCCAGCAATTCACGGAAACTTTTTTCGTTCGGTCCGAGGCCGCTTTGTTGCAAATTGTCGTAGGTCAGTTGCGAAAAACTGTGGGAAAACAAATAGGCGAGCAAGCCCAGTGCCGAGCCAATAGCCTGGTTGGTCTGGAGAGAAAGTTTGGCAAACAAGCGGAAGAAGAATGTCACAAGGCAGGCCGATTTTTAGAGGTTTTGATAGTTAAGCGAGTGGTGTTAAAATACAAAGTTGATTCCATTCAGTTGATTTATCCTACAAGCGAGCCATAAACATGAGCGAATTTCTATTTACCTCCGAATCAGTTTCCGAAGGCCATCCTGACAAAGTTGCGGATCAGATTTCTGATTCGATACTGGATGCCATTCTAGCGCAAGACTCTAAGGCGCGGGTAGCCTGCGAGACCTTGGTCACTACTGGCTTAGTCGTCATGTCGGGCGAAATTACCACCAACGCCAAAATCGATTACACGCCAGTTGCGCGTGAAACCATCAAGCGTATTGGCTACGACAGCTCTGAAATCGGTTTTGATTACCATACCTGCGCCGTATTGGTCGCGTTTAACCGCCAATCACCGGATATTGCCCAAGGCGTGAACGAAGGCCAGGGCTTGGATTTGGAACAAGGCGCGGGCGACCAAGGTTTGATGTTCGGTTACGCTTGCGACGAAACGCCCGCGCTGATGCCGTTGCCGATTTATTACGCGCATCGCATCATGCAGCGCCAAGCGGAACTGCGTAAAGACGGCCGTTTGCCTTTCCTGCGTCCCGACGCGAAATCGCAAGTCACGGTGAAGTATGTCGATGGCAAACCGCACAGCATTGATACCGTGGTCGTGTCGAGCCAGCATCATCCTGACGCTTCGCACGCGCAACTGACCGAAGCGATCATCGAACAAATCATCAAGCCGGTGTTGCCAGCAAAAATGATCAGCGATAAAACTAAATATTTGATCAACCCGACTGGCCGTTTTGTTATCGGCGGCCCTATGGGTGACGCGGGTGTGACCGGCCGCAAGATTATTGTCGATACCTACGGCGGCGCGGCGCATCACGGCGGCGGCGCGTTCTCCGGTAAAGATCCTTCCAAGGTTGATCGTTCGGCCGCTTATGCCGGTCGCTATGTAGCGAAAAATATTGTGGCTGCCGGTCTTGCGAGCAAATGCGAAGTGCAAATTGCTTACGCTATCGGCATCGCTAAGCCGGTGAGTATGATGGTCAACACTTACGGTACCGGCAAAGTCAGCGATGAAAAAATTATTGAGCTGATTACCAAGCATTTCGACTTGCGTCCTAAAGCGATTATTCAGACGCTGAATTTATTGCGCCCGATTTACGCCAAGACCGCTAGCTACGGGCACTTTGGCCGCGACGAGCCAGAATTCACCTGGGAAAAAACCGACAAGGCCGAACTATTACGTTCTGAAGCAGGTCTGGGTCAGTTGCGTGCAGTAACGCAATAAAGTTTTAGTATTACCGTTCCGCTGAGGAGCGCTGCAGCTAAGTATTTGATTTTATTAAATATTTTAGCCACGCTCAGCGGAACGTTGTTAACTCGTTCAAGGGCGCTCCTACTTTAATATGTTCAACGATGCCACGCATCGTTCACGCGATGGGTGAGCATATTTTTTAGGAGATCCACCATGAATGCAGTCGTCAAACCCTCCCACGATTACCACGTCGCCGACATCAAGCTGGCCGACTGGGGTCGCAAAGAAATGAAAATCGCCGAAACAGAAATGCCAGGATTGATGGCGATCCGCGAAGAATTCGCCAAGACCCAGCCGCTCAAAGGCGCGCGCATCACCGGCTCGCTGCACATGACCATCCAAACCGCGGTGCTGATCGAAACACTCACCGCGTTAGGTGCTGAAGTGCGTTGGGCGTCATGCAACATTTACTCTACGCAAGATCACGCTGCTGCTGCGATTGCGGTGACGGGCGTGCCGGTGTTCGCCTACAAGGGCGAAAACCTCGACGAATATTGGGATTACACCCATCGTATTTTTGAATGGGCTGACGGCGGGTATTCCAACATGATTCTGGATGACGGCGGCGACGCGACTTTGCTGCTGCACCTCGGCACACGCGCAGAAAAAGACGCGTCGCTCTTGAATAACCCAACCAGTGAAGAAGAAATTTGTTTGTTTAACTCGATCAAGAAAACTTTGGCGTCCAAGCCAGATTGGTATTCCAAGCGCCTCGCCGCTATCAAAGGCGTGACGGAAGAAACCACCACTGGCGTGCATCGTTTGTATCAAATGCATAAAGAAGGCAAGCTGGCGTTCCCCGCCATTAACGTCAACGATTCCGTGACCAAATCCAAGTTCGACAATTTGTACGGCTGCCGTGAATCCTTGGTCGATGCGATCAAGCGCGCCACCGACGTGATGATCGCAGGTAAAGTCGCCGTCGTCGCAGGTTACGGCGACGTGGGCAAAGGCTCGGCGCAAGCTTTGCGCGCCTTGTCAGCGCAAGTGTGGGTCACCGAGATTGATCCGATTTGCGCGCTGCAAGCGGCGATGGAAGGTTATCGTGTTGTGACTATGGATTACGCTGCTGACAAAGCCGATATTTTCGTGACGGCGACCGGCAACTACAAAGTTATCACCCACGATCACATGAAGAAAATGAAAGACCAGGCCATCGTGTGTAACATCGGCCATTTCGATAATGAAATCGATGTCGCGTCACTGGAAAAATATACCTGGGATGAAATCAAGCCACAGGTTGATCATGTGGTGTTTCCCGATGGCAAAAAAATCATCATGCTGGCCAAAGGCCGTTTGGTAAACCTGGGTTGCGGCACAGGCCACCCGAGCTATGTCATGAGCTCGTCCTTCGCCAACCAAACCATTGCACAAATCGAATTGTGGACCGAAGCGCAAAAAGGCTCGGGCAAATATCCGATCGGCGTCTATGTATTGCCCAAGCACCTGGACGAAAAAGTCGCGCGTCTGCAACTCAAAACGCTCAACGCGCAATTGTCCGAGTTAACCGAAGAGCAGGCAAAATATATCGGTGTGACCAAACAAGGTCCGTACAAGGGCGATGCCTATCGTTATTAATAGGTTGAGTTTTATTTGGAAAATCCCTGCACGCGGCGCGTGCAGGGATTTTTTAATAACTAATTGATTATATTGAATTTTTAGACTGTCCCTCATGCCCAATACCCAGCCAAAAAATAAACACAGCTTCGAGTTTTTTCCGCCCAAGACTGCAGAGGGAATAGAGAAATTACGCGCCACGCGCAAACAACTCGAGCAGCTGAATCCGGAATTTTTTTCCGTGACATTTGGCGCAGGTGGCTCGACGCGTGATCGCACTTTGGAAACCGTTATTGAAATTCAACAGTCGGGTTTCGACGCCGCGCCGCATTTGTCCTGCATCGGTTCGACGCGTGACAATATTGTTTCGGTACTCGATCAATACAAAAGCAATAACATTAAACACATCGTCTCCTTGCGTGGCGATATGCCATCGGGTACTTTTTCCGCTGGGGAATTTCATCATGCCAATGAACTGGTCGCGTTTATCCGCCAGCATAGCGGCGATTATTTCAATATCGAAGTGGCGGCTTATCCTGAATACCATCCGCAAGCCAAAAGTGCGCAGGAAGATTTGAACAATTTCAAACGCAAAATTGATGCAGGGGCCAACTCGGCCATCACGCAATATTTTTACAACGCGGATGCGTACTTTGCTTTTGTCGATGCCGCACGGGCAAAGGGCATTAGCGTGCCTATCGTGCCGGGCATCATGCCGATCAATAATTTCTCCCAGCTCGCACGTTTCTCCGATGCATGCGGCGCCGAGATACCGCGCTGGATGCGCTTGAAACTGCAAAGCTACGGCGATGACACCTCGTCGATCAAAGCCTTCGGTCTCGACGTGGTGACGTCGCTGTGCGACAAACTCTTGCGCAACGGCGCACCGGGTTTGCATTTCTATACCTTGAACCAGGCCGGTGCGATCTCGACCATTTGGCAACGTCTCGGCCTCTAACCTGCGCCGATTTACCGCTGGTTCCTAATTCCCCGTTATTGGGGTAATCTAATGCCAGCGTCTTCCCAGATGCTGGCTTAGACTATTCTTGTAACTCCTAACAGATTCAGCTTGTACGCAATAAACGAATCCCACGTTTCGCCCACCTCAGGAGGAATATCAAATGTTAGACATGATTATTCGTGAAGCAGCGGCAAAATTCGGTCTCGGCGACAAGGGCGGCATGATTGTCAGCGCCTTACTCGGCATGATGTTTAAAAAAGAGTCAGGCGGGCTTGGCGGCTTCCTTGATCTATTTAAACAAAAAGGTTTGGCCGATCTTGCGGCCACTTGGATTGGCGGCGGAAACGGCCTCCCGCTTGGCATCAACTCAACCCAGCTTGAAAATGTTATCGGCGGAAACCTGGTGAAGGATCTTGCCACCAAAGCCGGCTTGCCTGCTGGCCCTATCGCCGCTGCGC
>JAYVJD010000084.1:0-5291 GCA_043769625.1 Pseudomonadota bacterium
ACGTAGGGTGCGCCGCGCGCACGCGTTACGGCGCTTCAGCCGACAGCTTACGTTTTTTAGAGCCTTCCGCGTGCGCGCGGCGCACCCTACGGAAAATTAAACTTACCTTCGCGCAATGACCGCCATCGTAATGCGCGACACGCAGGTGAGTTTGCCTGCGTCGTCGCGAATTAAAATTTCCCATACCTGTGTGGTCGAGCCGATGTGCATCGGCTTGGCGATGCCGGTCACCCAGCCGCTGCGTGCGCCGCGTATATGATTGGCATTGATGTCGAGTCCGACGCAGTAGTGCGTATCGGTATCGACGCAGTAGTTCGCCGCGCTACTGCCGAGCGTTTCGGCCAACAACACCGACGCGCCGCCGTGTAACAAACCCATCGGCTGTTTAGTTCGTTCATCCACTGGCATACGCGCAGTGATGGAGTCGTCGGTCGCTGAAATAAACTCGATACCCAGTTGCGCGACAGCGGTTTTTTCGTGAATGGCGTTCAGATGTTGCATCGAAGGAGCGGTTTTCCAGATCATATTTTTCTAAATTAAATCAAGTAGTTATAATATATGTCATTTTCAGGTCTTAGCCGAAGAATCTGCTTTTGATTTACTGCAATTTCAAAAGCAAAAGCAGATCCTTCACTATCGTTCAGGATGACAGGCTATTTCTTCACCACACCCCGCCGCATTTGGTCCAACTCGATCGACTCAAACAGCGCTTTGAAATTACCCTCGCCGAAACCTTCGTTACCTTTGCGCTGGATGAATTCATAAAAAATCGGCCCAAGTTGATTTTCGGAAAATATTTGCATGAGTAAATCTCCCGGTGCGCCGTCGAGCAAAATTTTTCTTTTTTGCAGTTCGCTTAAATTTTCGCCGTGGCCGGGTATGCGTTTTTGTACCAGCTCATAATAAGTATCAGGGGTATCGAGTAGCTTGATGCCGTTGGCGCGTAGGCCATCGACGGTTTTATAAATGTCGCCGGTGCCGAGCGCGATGTGCTGGATGCCTTCGCCGTGATAGCTGTCGAGATATTCTTGTATCTGGCCTTTGGCTTCTTTACCTTCTTCGTTGATGGGAATGCGGATGTTACCGCAGGGTGACGTCATGGCTTTGGATTTGACGCCGGTCACCTGCCCTTCGATGTCGAAGTAGCGCACTTCGCGGAAATTAAAATAGCGCGTATAAAATTCGGCCCATTCGTCCATGCGTCCGCGATGCACGTTATGCGTGAGATGGTCGATGTAAGTTAAGCCGAGTCCGCTTGGATTGATGTCGGCGTTGGGCAATGAGACAAAATCCACGTCGTAAATGCTGATGTCGCCGATACCATTTTTGATTGGGGTTTTTCCACGCCAGCGATCGACCAGATAAATCAGCGAATCGCCTATGCCCTTAATGGCGGGAATATTTAATTCCATCGGGCCGGTTTGATTGTCGAAGCCCCATGCTCCTAACTCCAGCGCGCGCCCGTAGGCCTGCGCTGCATCCTGCACGCGAAACGCAATAGCGCAAATCGACGGCCCATGCAAACGTGCGAAGCGCTGCGCGAATGAGTCGGGTTCGGCGTTGATAATAAAATTGATGCCGCCTTGTCGATACAAAGTGACGTTTTTGTGCCGATGTTTGGCGATGGCGGAAAAGCCGAGCCTCTCAAACAGCTTGCCCATCGCGACGGGATCAGGCGCGGCGTATTCGATGAACTCGAAACCCGCCGTGCCCATCGGGTTTTCCCATGGAGTGAAGCTCATACGCGACTCACTTTCATTTTGCGCTTTGTAAAGATTGTTTATCGAAGCCCGCCAGTCGCTTATATCGTAGCGAGATTTCTTCCAGTTCGTTCTGAGCGATAACTTGGCTAATATCTTTGAAGCCTTGCGGTGCGCGCTCTTCTGCCATTTGCATCACTTGCTCCGGTCCGTTCATGCGGTTGCGCAGGACGATGCCGGTAGTTTTAGGCAAACGATCAGCTTCATATTCACGCAAAGCGTAATGTGTATCTTGAATATTCACCAGACAATCGGCGAGATAACGCGCATCGACAATGGCCTGCGCGCTGCCATTAGAGCCAATGGGAAACATGGCGTGGGCAGCGTCACCCAACAAGGTAATGCGACCAAAAGTCCATTGCGGCAGCGGATTGCGATCGACCATCGGGTATTCATATACGGCTTTGGCTTGCGCAATAAGTTCGGGAATATTGATCCAATCCCATTGCCAAGCGGCAAATTGTTTAGCAAAAACATTTTTATCCACTTGCTTGGCCCAATCACTTTTAGACGGCGCGTCGCCCGGCACGCGCAATTCGGCGATCCAGTTAATCAGCGAACGGTTTTGTTTGCGCAAGGGTTCGGAAATCGGATAGGCGACGAATTTCTGGTCTTGATGCCCGGCCATGAACATGGAGCGCCCATCGAGAAACGGCTCGGCCTCGGTGGCGGCGCGCCACAACATGCGTTGCGAATAATTGAGATGGTCATTGGCGGGGTAGAGAAATTTGCGCACGGCAGAATGAATACCATCTGCACCGATAAGCACATCACATTGTATTTCTACCAAGGAATTATTAGCACAGTTTCTAAATGTCGCTATAACGTGATGGGTATTTTGCGTAAATGACTCAAAGCTGTGGCCGACATGCACTCGCCCTGCCCCTAGTTTCTGCACAGCGGTTTTGTGCAGCAACATTTGCAGCTCACCACGATGGATGGAAAACTGCGGCCAATCGTAACCAGCCGCGCGACCGCGCGGCTCGTGCCAAATGCGCTGACCGAATTTATTGTAATAAGACAGCGATGAGGTTTCGATAGCGATGGCGGCAAGTGCTTCTTGCAAACCCATCTCAGTTAATTCTTTTACCGCGTGCGGCAACAAGTTGATGCCGACGCCGAGCGGTTTTAATTCGCTCACCGCTTCAAATACTTCGACCTCGATGCCGCGCTTGTGCAACATCAAGGCCAACACCAATCCGCCGATTCCCGCGCCTGCGATGGCAATTTTCATGATTGAATTCGTTTCAACAATATATTGTAAGTATTTGATTATATTAAATAATTTTTAATGCCTAACTGCTGCGTAACCAGATGAAGTTCATTATACTAGCGGCTCATTCAATATCTTCTGCTCTTTACATAATAACGAAGCGGCCATGACCTCTCCTCAACGTAATCGCTCTCTCTTGTTCGCGCCACCTTCTGTCACGCTAGATCGTCGTGATGACGGCAGCATCATTTTGCGCTCGCCTCACGCGCTGCAGCCTCATGCACGTTGTGTGGGGGAATATTTGCAGCAATGGGCACAAGCGACACCGCAGCAAAAATTTCTACAGGAACGCAATACGACAGGCCAGTGGCAAGGCGTGACTTATGGCGTAGCCTACGAACAGATTAAAAAAATAGCCGCCTGGTTATTGAAACAAAATCTTTCCGCCGAACGTCCCCTGGCGATTTTGTCCGACAACAGTGTCGAACACGGCTTGCTCATGCTCGCCGCCATGCACATCGGCATTCCCGTCGCGCCGATCTCCCAGGCTTATTCGTTGATGTCGAAAGACTTTGCCAAGCTGAAAAATATTTTTTCCCTGATACAGCCTGGCGTGGTGTACGTGTCGGACTACAAGCGTTTTGCCCCTGCGCTTGATGCAGTGAAAGAGTCGCATCAAGCAAAAATTATTGCCGGGGCGAACGTCTCAGGCGACGCCCTGCCCTTCTCCGCCTTGCTGGCAGCATCCGATGACGCTGCGGTCGATAGCGCTTACCAAGCGGTTACGCCCGATACGATCGCCAAATTCCTTTTCACCTCCGGCTCCACCGGCGAGCCCAAAGGCGTCATCAACACGCAGCGCATGTTGTGCGCCAGCCAACAAGCCAAGTCGCAAGTGTGGCCGTTCCTGCGCGACACACCGCCGGTCATCGTCGATTGGCTGCCGTGGAGCCACACTTTCGGCGGCAACCATAATTTCAATTTGGTGCTGAAGAACGGCGGCACCTTATATATCGACGCGGGCCGACCTATGCCAGGCTTGTTCGAACACACCATCAAAAATTTGCACGACATTTCGCCGACCATCTATTTCAACGTGCCGCGCGGTTACGACATGTTGGTCACTGCGTTGCGAGCGGATGAAACTTCGCGCAAAAGTTTTTTCAAAAATCTGCAGGCGATTTTTTACGCCGCAGCCGCCCTGCCGCAAAACTTGTGGGAGGCTTTGGAGCAACTCTCGCTCGAAACCACCGGCGAGAAAATCGCCATGGTTTCCGCATGGGGATCAACAGAGACTGCACCACTCGCTACGGACTGCCATTTCCAAGCGGAACAATCCGGCGTCATCGGCCTGCCCGTTCCCGGCACCGAATTAAAGTTAGTGCCGAACGGCGACAAACTGGAAATCCGCGTGCGCGGGCCTAACGTGACGCCGGGCTACTGGAAGCGACCGGAGCTCACGGCGAAAATGTTCGACCAGGAAGGTTTTTACCTCATCGGCGACGCCGTGCGTTTTGTCGATGAAACCAAACCTGAAAAAGGACTGATGTTCAATGGGCGCGTATCGGAAGATTTCAAACTCAGCAGCGGCACCTAGGTCAACGTCGGCATGCTGCGCGTCAAAGCCCTCGCCATGCTCGGGCCGATTGCGCAGGACATCGTGCTCACCGGGCACGACAGTGACGCCATCGGCTTTTTGATTTTTGCCAATGCGAATGCTTGCCGCAGCTTGTGCGCGGATTTGCCAGCAGACGCAACGCTGGCGCAGGTGTTGGCGCACACAGTCGTGCGCGAGAAAGTCCTGGCTGGCTTACAAGCCTTGGCGCGTGAAGGCGGCGGATCATCAACTTATGCCACGCGCGCTTTGTTGATGGCAGAACCGGCTTCGATCGACGCAGGTGAAATTACCGACAAGGGTTACATCAACCAACGCGCCGTCCTCACGCATCGCGCCGAATTGGTGGCGCTGTTGCAGGCAAAAATAGTAGCAAAAGAAATTATTGATTTAATCATTTGAAACCCCTTGTCATCCTGAACGAAGTGAAGGATCTGCTGTTGAACGGGCTCACACGCCAAAAGCGGATTCCTCAGCCCTGGCCTCTGTACGACAAGGTTTTTAACCCAATCACTATACTAAATTTAACCACTTGATTATAATAAGATTTTTAATGTTCCTTTTTCGCGCATGGCGCGTTAATACTGCATGTATAAAATAATATTCGTTCTCTGCTTCGCCACTACTTCCGCTTACGCTGCGAACCGCGAATCGCCGTTGGAAGTGCATCAAACTTTAGTCACCGAAAATGCGCAAGAAAAAA